>CAYTOH010000054.1:0-6638 GCA_964439375.1 uncultured Aquiluna sp. | reverse complement strand
TTTTTGAAGCGAGTTGGAGTCTTTCCGCCTAGCAGTAGGCCCTCAACCAGTTGCTTCAATTCACCCTCTGAGGAGATGGGTGCTACGACGGCGCAACTCTGCGCTTCGCGGGCGATGCTAGCTCCAAACTCTCGCAAGTCCAAGCTGTCACCCGAGCCAATGAGAAGCTGTGCTCCTTGCCCTGATGGGAGCTTTGCGACGTGCCCGAGTTTGGACTTGGCTCCATAGAGCTCGAGCTGAGAGGCGCTGGGAACATGCGCAGCATCAGCGACAACTCCCGAGGTGATGAAGGGAAATGCAACCAAGTTGGAGGAGGTTGAAGAAGCTAGAGAAATACGTGACATGACGCAAAGTTTAGGTGGATTAGTATCGGCTTATGAGTTCGATTTATCGTGTGTTGGGTTCAGACCAAGAGATTCATGGTCTGCCTCTTGTCGCGATGCTGTCTGGATTTAGTGATGCAGGGTCAACCATTTCGCAGGTCAGCGAGCATCTGTTCGGAAACCTAGACAACGAGCTGGTCGTGAAATTCGACAACGATGAGCTTCTCGATTACCGCTCTCGCAGGCCTGTCTTGTATTTCGAAAAGGACCACATCGAGTCCTACGAACCTTCGGTTCTCGGGCTCTACTTGCTTCACGATGAAGCCGATCAACCCTTCTTGCTGCTGGATGGATACGAACCAGATTTTCGTTGGGAGAAATTCGCTGATTCGATTACGCAGCTCGTTTCGGATCTGGCAGTAACAAGCTTCACGTGGATCCACTCCATACCGTTTCCCATTCCACACTCAAGACCGGTCGGTGTTACGGTCTCCGGCAATAGACAAGAGATGATCGACCGCTTTTCGGAGTGGAAACCGCAAACTCAAGTTCCGGGGAACATCGTTCACCTCCTTGAATACCGGCTGAGCGAAATTGGTTTACCAACCGCAGGGTTCGTGCTACTGGTTCCGCACTACCTGGCAGACAACGAGGTTCCCTCTCCAGCAATTACAGCACTTGAACTAATCAGTGCAGCAACTTCCTTGGTCTTCCCAGCAGACGAGATAAGAGATCGAAACAAAGCCTTCCTGGCCAAGGTAAGTGCCCAGGTTGAGGACAATCAAGAGCTTCAAAAACTTATCGCCACATTGGAAAGCGGCTATTCATCAGGGGAGGCAGGGCCATCAAAGGCTCCGATTGGTAAGCCGGCCGGCATCCCACCATCTGCCGATCAAATAGCGGAGGAGTTAGAAAACTACTTGGCTACCATGAGGCGCAACTCGGACCCCGAGGAATAAATAAGGGATTTTTCCGCTTTTTCTCAATACACAGTCTTAATCTTTGGCTTAATTAAGCCATAACCCTTTCAGGTCTAGCGACTTGACAAGGGTTTAAAGTCTGCCCGAAAAAGAGGTTTATCATCGCTACTGTTTCCAAGGCTAAAGCCAAGGCCACCAAGGCTCCAAAGAAGCCTAAGGGTGAAGTTGCAGGCGCCGACGACCTCGAGCTAGATGACGAAGAGATTGAACTCGACGCCGTAGAAGACATTGTCGCAGAGGCTCAGGATGCTGTTGACCTCACGGTTGTGGTCGAAGAAGAGCACAAAGACGACCCGATTACCGAGTCCATTCAGCTGCCAGCAGATGTGCTCGTCCTTTCGGATGATGATGATGACATTCCAGTTCAGAATCTGACAATTAGCGGGGCAACAGCAGACCCAGTCAAGGATTACCTAAAGCAGATCGGTAAGGTCGCTCTTCTAAATGCTGAGCTTGAGGTTGAACTTGCTAAGCGCATTGAAGCAGGCCTGTTCGCAGAAGAGAAACTTGCAACCGCAAAGAATCTTGCGCCGGCAGAGCGCAGGGATTTGACCTGGGTCATCAAAGACGGGCAACGAGCAAAATCTCACCTGTTGGAGGCGAACCTCCGTCTAGTTGTCTCGCTGGCAAAGCGCTATACCGGACGCGGCATGCAATTCCTAGATCTTATTCAAGAGGGAAACCTAGGCCTGATTCGCGCGGTTGAGAAGTTCGATTACACCAAGGGCTACAAGTTCTCCACATACGCCACCTGGTGGATCCGTCAGGCAATCACGCGTGCCATGGCAGACCAGGCACGAACTATTCGCATTCCTGTCCACATGGTTGAGGTCATCAACAAACTTGCCCGTGTTCAGAGACAGCTGCTGCAGGATTTGGGTCGAGAACCAACCCCAGAAGAACTGGCAGCTGAACTGGACATGACTCCGGAGAAAGTTGTCGAGGTCCAGAAGTATGGGCGCGAGCCAATTTCGCTCTCCACTCCTCTTGGAGAGGACGGTGACAGTGAGTTCGGTGACCTAATCGAAGACACCGAAGCAGTAGTGCCGGCGGATGCCGTTGGTTTCACGATGCTGCAGCAAGAGCTGGACCGCGTGCTAGAGTCTCTTCACCCCCGCGAAGCTGGCGTAATTCGCTCCCGCTTCGGACTCGGCGATGGCGTTCAGATGACCCTCGACCAAATCGGTGAGAAGTTTGGCGTCACTCGTGAACGCATTCGCCAGATTGAATCGAAGACAATGTCCAAGCTTCGCCATCCGTCCAGATCACAACTGCTTCGCGACTACCTGGACAATTAGTGCGTAGTTTCCTAGCCGTGGTGGTCGGGAAGACTGCGAGATTTCTTCTTAGGCTGGTTAGGCGCGGCGGCGGTTCGGCGTTGCCGGGCACACTTGCGGCTCTAATTGATCCCCAGCTCCTAAAGCGAGCTATCGATTCAGCTCCCGCTGGGCTTGTGGTTGTATCCGGAAGCGCTGGCAAAAGTTCAACGACCAAGATTTTGGTAGCGCTGCTTCAGGCTCACGGGCTAAAGGTGTTTACAAATCCTTCAACGGCGAACATCAAGCAGGGTCTCTACGCCGCAATACTTCAGTTCAGCGACCTGCGCGGCCGCATTGATTCGGACATTGTCGTCTTGGAATGGGACGAGGGGCACGGAGCGTCCCTAGCGCATCGGCTAAAGCCAGATCTTGGGGTCATTACAAACGTGCTATCCGACCAACTGGATCGGTTCATTGACCCGGAGGTGGTAACCGAAAAGCTTGCCGCCATATCGAAATCGTCAAAGCGTGTAGTGCTGAACTTTGATGACCGAAACCTGACGCAGATTGCTGATTTATCAAAGACAGTCGGGTTTTCCCTTGGAGATCAAGTAACGGCAAATAGACCCAGCTACGCGATGAACTTTGGCCCCCATGCCCACCCTGCAGCCCAGGTGATTGTCACATCGGTTAGTCCTGGATGCGTTAAGTTGACCCTAGCTGGGGAGAGTGTTGAGATTGCGACCAGTTTCGACTCGACCCACGAGGCCATGAATATTGCAGCCGCAATAACGGCTCTCGCAGAACTTGTAGAGCCAGATTTAGAAGTTGTTTCGAACACCATTCATGGACTGCCGCCGGTTTTCGCTCGCAATGAACTCGTTGAAATTAGGGGCAGACAGGTTCGTTTGATGCTGGTTCAGAATCCCACGAGCTTCGCCCTCAATCTCGCCGAACTTGACGGATCTGAATCCCCGCTAATGCTGATGGCCGGGGCTGACATCCACGATCCAAGTTGGCTATGGACGGTGGACTTTTCGAAACTAGAGAAGGTCGATGTGGTTGGTGGTAGAAACGCTCACGAACTCGCGCTGAGGCTAACTTATCAAGGTGTTGCTATAGGGCAGGTTGCGGTCGAGGCGGATGAGGCTGCTGAAGCATTTCTAGCACTACCCGGCGAGAACCCGACAATTCTCTTCTCCGCTGACGCCATGAGAAGAACCAGAAGATACCTAGGGTTGGCGAAATGATCAGACTCGCGAGCTACCGACCCGAGTACTTCAACAACAACGGGGACCAAGGGAATTTAGAAGTACTGCTAAAGCAGCTCGCGTGGCGTAGCGTTGATGCAGAGGTGACGCAAGAGATAGAGCAAGCCGACTTCTTGCTCTTTGGGGACGCTTCAAGAGCTGCCATGCGTCAGTTTTCCGAAGACCTCGAGGCACAGACCCCACTCCTAAACAGACGCCTCTCGGAAAACCTGCCGACACTACTGGTTGGCTCGTGTCATGAGTTCTTCGCCGAGAAGCTGAATCTCTGCAAACTTGAAAAGCTCAAGCGGTCAAGTGAGTTCAGAGAAGTTGAAACTGAAGGCGTGCGCGCCTTTGGCTATCGGAACTCTGACGTGGATGTGGATTTAGTCCTTAGGGGTTACTTCGCCTCCACGACGCTTTTTGGGCCGATATTGGCCAAGTCACCAGAACTGCTTGCACGGATGCTCGAGGGAATGGGGGTTGTTCAGCAACTACCCGCGGAGCTGGCCTACATCGACGATTTAGTGCGAGAAATACGCAGCACAGCTATCTCTGGTTGAGTTCCTCTGATTGGTCATGCCAGTTGATCGTTAGCGGAGCGAGCTTCTCTTTGTTTGCGTTGCCGTGGTGGGCACAGAAAAGAAGCTGCCCGGACTCGAGTTGGACACGAATGTAGGCCTGCGCCTCACAGACATCACAGCGATCAGTTGCAACTAGTTTCTCGGTCACGTTTTCCATTGCAGCTATCTAAGCACGACGTGTTCACAACAACCTGCAAAGTTAGAGCAGTTTCGCTAACTGCGAAGTGGCAAGGGCTGACCATGGCTTCTCTCAGTTAGGTTATGGCCGTGGAAAACTACTCAGCACGCCATCTTTCTGTCCTCGAAGGACTAGAGGCGGTTCGCAAGCGCCCCGGAATGTATATCGGCTCGACCGATGCCCGAGGCCTCATGCACTGCATATGGGAAATCATCGACAATTCGGTTGATGAGGCCCTTGCCGGCCATGGCAGAGAAATTGCAGTGGTCGCTCACAGTGATGGATCGATATCGGTTTCGGACCGAGGTCGAGGGATACCAGTGGACATCGAACCACGGACTGGACTGACCGGCGTTGAGGTTGTTTGTACAAAACTTCACGCCGGTGGCAAGTTTGGTGGTGGTTCATATGGTGCATCAGGTGGCCTTCATGGTGTCGGCGCTTCAGTAGTCAACGCGCTGAGCGAGCGTCTCGATGTTGAAGTTGACAGAGACGGTGCAACCTATGCCATGAGTTTTCATCGGGGCGAGCCAGGAGTTTTTGCTGGTACAGGGCCGAGTGCGGAGTTCTCTCCATTTGTTGACAAGAGCGAACTTCGGAAGATTGGCAAGGTCGCTAAGGGTGAGACTGGTACCAGGGTTCGTTACTGGCCCGATCCGCAGATTTTTGAAGCCAATGCCAGATTTTCACTCGAGGAACTGAAGGGAAGGCTGAGTCAAACAGCTTTCTTGGTGCCGGGCCTAAGGCTGACAGCTGAGGATCAAAGCACGGGCGTGAATCTTGAGTTCATGTTCGAAGGCGGAATCGCCGAGTATGTCGAGCACCTCTCGAGCGATGCCGCCGTTGTGCCAACCAAGCGAATTCAGGAAACGGGTTCGTTTACTGAGACTATTCCGGTCCTTGATGCCTCAGGATCTATGGTCTCAAAAGAGGTAACACGGGATTGCCGAGTAGACATTGCGGTTCGCTGGGGTGCTGGCTTCGAAACTGAGATTAAGTCGTTTGTAAACATTATTTCGACTCCGAAGGGTGGCACTCACCAAACAGGCTTCGAACAGGGTGTCCTCAAGTCAATCCGTGCTTCCGTTGAGGCCAACTCCAGAAAGCTAAAGGCGTCAGGCCTAAAAATTGAGCGAGAGGATATCGTCGCTGGCCTTACAGCGGTCGTGTCTGTCTCACTACCCGAACCACAGTTTGAAGGGCAAACCAAGGAAACTCTGGGAACACCTGCTGTAAAGCAAATTGTCTCCAATGCCGTAACCAATTACTTCGACGCCTTCCTAGCGGGCAATGTCCGCGGCACAAAGGCGGAGGCCGAGAAGCTTCTGGAGAAGATTGTCAGCGAAGCTAAGGCGAGGATCTCTGCACGAACTCTGAAGGATACTCAGCGGAGAAAAAATGCCCTTGAGTCCTCCTCATTGCCCACCAAGCTTGTGGATTGTCGCGCATCCGCCACAGAAGGCTCAGAACTATTCATTGTTGAGGGCGACTCAGCCCTAGGCACTGCAAAGCTCGCCCGAGACTCAAAATTCCAAGCGCTGCTCCCCATCAGAGGAAAAATTCTGAATGTTCAGAAGGCTTCTCTGAGCGACATGCTCTCGAATGCCGAATGTGCGTCAATAATCCAAGTGATTGGCGGTGGCTCGGGCAGAAGCTTTGACATCGAGCAGGTTCGCTACGAAAAGATCATTTTGATGAGCGATGCCGATGTTGATGGGGCGCACATCCGCACCTTGCTCTTGACTCTCTTTTTCCGATACATGCGACCACTTGTTGAAGCGGGAAGGGTGTATGCCGCAGTTCCTCCACTACACCGAGTCATGGTTCAGTCAGGGAGAACCAAGACTCCGATTTATACATACTCGCAGCAGGAGCTGAATGACCTTCTGGCGTCTCTAGAGAAGCAGGGCAAGAGTTATCTTCAACCAATCCAGCGCTATAAGGGACTTGGCGAAATGGATGCTGACCAGTTGGCAGAGACCACGATGCAACCACAGAACAGAATGCTCCGCAGGATCACATCCGAGGACGCCAAAGTGATCGTTTTCCGAAATAGGACGACGC
>CAYTOH010000053.1:0-6647 GCA_964439375.1 uncultured Aquiluna sp. | reverse complement strand
GCTTAATCTGAGCTATGTACTGCTCTCCAAGTTCTTGGTCTCCTGCGACGAACCTTGCCTTTAGCAGGGCTTGAAACTCCCAGCTTTCCGCCCATCTGTGGTAGTAGCTCAGGTGGGCTTCAAGAGAGCGAACCAGTGCTCCCTGCTTGCCCTCAGGCCGAAGATTTGGGTCAAGCTGCCAAAGACCTGGCTCTTCGCCGGGCTCGTCAAGGATTCGAGCTAGGGTTGTTGCGAGCTTGGTAGCTATCTCCAGGTAACTGTCCGACTCACCTTTAGCCACGTAAATCACGTCAACGTCGCTGAGATAGTTGAGCTCGCGCGCTCCACACTTGCCCATAGCAATCACGGCAAGCTTGGTTGATTCGATCTGGTCGAGGCTGAATCGCCCCTCAGAAGCTATTTCCGCTCTTGCAAGCGAAAGCCCTGCAGAAATTGCGCCCCCTGCCAGGTCAGACAGCGCGCACATAACCGCATCTACCTGATTGAAATTTGTCTGAGCCAGATCAAAGTCTGCAATCTGCAACAGCATTTGGAAGTAAGAAACGCGCAGCTCGTTACGGCCTTGGAAACTTATCTTCGAAAAGTCATCCTGGCTTGGGAGCTTGGGAGCTACTTCCAAAAAACTTAGCGCCACAGGGTGGCGCTGAATAAACGTGCTGAGCCCGTCCGAGGCCCCCAGGACGCGAACGAGTCTGATCGCTTGGTCTGCATTGCTCAGTAAACGTGCTGAATGTGGAGCTTTTGGCGCGAGTCCGAGGAGGCCATCGAGCGCTCGATCTGGGGACGCCGAGTTGCTGAGGATCTGAAGTAGATAGTCCTCGTCAAGCTTGAGAAACTTGGTTATCTCAGCGAGTTTGGGCCCAGTAGCGGCCAGATTTTCAAAGCCAAGCTTCGCCAGCTCGCTGAGGGAATTTGCTCGCGCTTGAGTCATCTACAAGGTGCGGAGATTCTGCTCGATCTCAAAAGGGGTGACCTGCGATCTGTATTGGGCCCACTCGCGTCGCTTGTTCGCAAGTACGAAACTGAACACGCTCTCACCGAGGACTTCAGCTGCCAATTCAGACTCTTCAAGTTTTCTGATGGCATGGTCTAGGGACTGCGGTAGTGGCTCGATACCCATTGCCCTACGCTCGAGGTCGCTGAGTGACCACACGTCATCCTCGGTCTCTGCTGGAAGCTCATAGCCCTCTTCGATGCCCTTGAGTCCAGCTGCAAGCAGTAGTGCATAGGCAAGATAAGGGTTTGCAGCCGAGTCCATTGCTCGGTATTCAATTCTTGTTGAGTTCGCCTTCTCTGGCTTGTGAAGCGGCACTCTCACGAGTGCGCTCCGGTTGTTGTGGCCCCAACTGACAAAGCTCGGCGCTTCTCCCCCACCCCAAAGCCGCTTGTATGAATTCACGTACTGATTGGTAACCAGAGTTAGCTCCGGGGCGTGTCTAAGAATTCCGGCCATAAACTGCCTGGCGACATTGCTTAGGTGATAGGGCGCTGCAGCGTCAAAGAAAGCGTTTTTGTCTCCCTCGAAGAGCGAGAAGTGTGTGTGCATACCACTTCCGGGGTGATTGGTGAATGGCTTGGGCATGAAGGTTGCATAGACTCCCTGCTCGATTGCCACCTCCTTCACAACCGTCCTGAAGGTCATGATGTTGTCTGCCATGGAGAGGGCATCGGCGTAACGTAAATCAATTTCATTTTGGCCTGGCCCACCCTCGTGGTGAGAAAATTCGACCGAGATGCCAAGCTGTTCCAGCATGGTCACTGCTCTTCTTCTAAAGTCGTGGGCCGTTCCCCCAGGTACATTGTCGAAGTATCCGGCGTTGTCAACAGGAACAGGCAGCCCGTCTGGCCCTAGGTCGGGACTCTTTAGCAGATAGAACTCAATCTCCGGGTGAACATAAAACGCAAACCCCATCTTGGCTGCCTTATCGAGAGCGCGTCTAAGCACGTTTCTGGGGTCTGCCAAAGCTGGCTTGCCATCCGGGGTCGCGATGTCGCAAAACATGCGCGCCGCAGGGTCAACTGTGCCGCGCCAAGGAAGAATTTGGAATGTTGATGGGTCCGGTTTGGCTAGCATGTCAGCCTCTGAGGTCCTTGCTAGCCCCTCGATCGCTGAACCGTCAAACCCGATGCCCTCCGCAAAGGCACCCTCGATTTCCGCGGGGGCGACTGCTACAGATTTCAGTGTTCCTGCAACGTCTGTGAACCAAAGTCGAATGAACTTGACTCCGCGCTCTTCAATGGTGCGAAGTACGAACTCCTGCTGCTTATCCATGTCGCCATCTCCTGCCTGCTAATAGGCTAGTGCGTGTGCTGAACATAAAGCTGGCTTTTGCCCAGACGAACCCCGTAGTTGGTAACTACGCGGCTAACGCTAACGAGATTCAAGCACTTATGACACAGGCCCACAAAGCGGGGATTGATTTACTGATTTTTGGTGAGCTGGCGCTTTGTGGCTACCCCATGGGTGACTTCAGCCTGAGAAGAGACTTGGTTGAGCGCAGCGAATACTTTCTTGACCAGATTGTGCAGCATTCTGCTTCTCTGCCTGGCCTTACGTCGGTAATCGGTCACATCAGGCTTGCTTCGAAGGCTGGACCTGCCATCCAGGTCACCGAGGCCATTGCTCACAACTCCGCGACAGTGTTGTCGGAGGGCAAGATTCTTGGCCAATACGATAAGCGGCGACTACCGAATTACGATGTTTTTGATGACTGGAGAAACTTCGTACCTGGCGATCGCGAGCTTGTTCTCGAATTATCTGGTGTCAAGGTGGCTGTTTTAATCTGCGAAGACATTTGGGGTGATTCTGACAGGGCCTCTGAACTTGCAGCCCAGGGGGTAGAGCTTTTAGTCGTGCCGAATGGATCCCCATTTACTAAGTCAAAGAACAGCGAACGGTTGCAGGCAGCGCAGAGATTCGGACTCGGCATGCACGTTGCATATGTGAACCTAGCTGGAGGTCAAGACGAGCTCGTGTTTGATGGTCACAGCTTCTTGCTCGACAAGACCGGAGAACTGCTATACCGAGCTGGAAATCAACCCGGGCTTCATTCAGTCGAAGTGGGAAGGATTGAGACCCAGGGTGCTGACGAGGAGCTGTGGCAAACGCTTGTGACTGGGCTTCGAGACTATTTAGTCAAAACCTCTCAACATAAAGTTGTGCTTGGGCTCTCAGGAGGAATTGACTCTGGCCTGACAGCGGCACTAGCCGCAGAGGCTATTGGTCCTGCCAATGTTTTGGGAGTAGGACTGCCCTCCAGATACTCCTCTGACCATTCACTCATTGACGCAGCTGCCGTGGCAAGCAACCTAGGCATTGAGTATCGAGTGATACCGATTGAGCCCGCGCACCAAGCGCTCGAGGGAATGCTCGAACTTCCTGGGGTCGCAGGAGAAAACGTTCAGGCAAGAATTAGAGCCTTGGTGCTTATGGGCATCTCAAACGCAGAGGGCAGATTACTTCTGACAACTGGAAATAAATCTGAGGTTTCAGTTGGCTACAGCACCATATATGGCGACTCCGCCGGTGGCTTCGCTCCAATCAAGGATCTCTTCAAGACTGATGTCTGGAGGATGGCGCGCTACTGCAATGAGAGATCTGGTGTGGAACTCATTCCGGAGACATCAATCACGAAGGCACCTTCTGCCGAGCTTAGGCCGGGCCAGACCGACCAGGATTCACTGCCTGATTATCACCTTCTAGATCAGGTTCTCAAGTTGCTAATCGAGGAAAAGCAGACAGTACAGGAGATTGTCTCCGCCGGCTTCGACCACAAATTGGTTGAAGGAATTGATGGCATGGTGCAGCGCGCAGAATGGAAGCGCTCCCAATCCGCTATAGGCACGAAGGTGAGCAAGGTTGCCTTTGGGCGAGGCCGACGCGTGCCCCTGACCACTAGATTTGACCAGATATGAAGATTAGAACTGGAACCTTGAGCAAACTCAAGGCAGAGGGCAAGAGATTCTCAGCACTCACTAGCTATGACTCGCTGACCGCTGCAATTTTCGACGAGGTCGGGGTTGAGGTGCTGCTTGTAGGTGACTCCGCTGGGAATGTGGTTCTTGGTCATAGGACCACTGTGCCAGTCACTCTCGACGAAATGATCCCGTTTGGTAGGGCAGTTGTTTCGGCGACAAAGTCAGCCTTGGTTGTAGTCGACCTTCCTTTTGGCTCTTACGAAGTCAGCGACGAGCAAGCTCTTGAATCAAGCATCAGGGTCATGAAGGAAACCGGGGCAGATGCGGTGAAGCTTGAAGGAGCACGTCTGAGCCAGATTAAAGCACTTACCAAAGCGGGGATTCCCGTTATGGCTCACCTTGGATTCACCCCGCAGTCAGTCAACCAACTTTCTGGCTTCAAGATTCAGGGTCGAGGGAGCCAGGCCGAAGAGCTGTTGAAGGATGCAACTGCGGTTCAAGAAGCAGGTGCGTTCGCATTGGTCCTGGAGATGGTGCCCGCCGCCTTGGCTAAATCAATCACCGAAAGTCTCACCATCCCAACTATTGGAATTGGAGCAGGCGCTGGATGCGATGCTCAGATTCTGGTTTGGACTGACATGGCTGGCTTGGGCGACCGTTCGCCGTCCTTTGTGAAGCGATTTGCTGAGCTTAGGACAATTCTGTCTTCGGCTGTAGCCCAGTATCGGCATGAGGTTGCGCTTGGAATCTTTCCTGAGCCAGAACGTGACTTCAACTAGTCATCCTGCTCTTCTGCTTCGGCGATTTTCCTCGCCCTCTCGGCAACAATCTCAGGTGCTCTAGCGGCCTCTTCGCGCGTGTTGAATGGCCCTATCCGGTAAATAGCAAGAGATCTGTGCCCCTGCTCGACCTCATTCGTCTTAGTGTTGTACCAAAATTCTTGCGACTCGACCACAGATGTGAGTTTAGGCGAGTTTGGAAAATACACTGATGCAATGCCAAAAGCGCTGAATGGTCACCTCACACCGGGAAAGCTCTCTCCGCAGCGCTTGGTGCCAGTGCAGATCGCTCGGCCTGAGTATGTTGGCATGCCACATCCCGCCCCGCATCAAGGTGGCGATAGGTACGACGAGGAGACCATAGCCCGGATCCGGATCGCGTCAAAAATCGCGGCTAATGCCCTGAAACTCGTACTCGAGAGCGCTAAGCCCGGGATGACTACCGATGACCTTGATCGGATTGGGCACGAGTACATTCTGAGTCATGGTGCTTATCCATCCACCCTTGGATATCGAGGGTTCCCGAAGTCTTTGTGCGCGTCGATGAACGAAGTAATCTGCCATGGCATACCAGATGACACCGTGCTCCAAGAGGGTGACCTACTTAACATCGACATCTCGGCTTTCAAGGATGGTGTTCACGGTGACACCAATGGGACAGTTCTGATTGGCGAGGCCTCCGACGAGCTGAAAGCTCTGGTCGAAAACACCCACGAGGCCATGATGCGAGGCATCAGGGCGGCTCTTCCAGGGCGCGAAGTAAACATTATTGGTCGCGCTATCGAAAGCTACGCAAAGCGCTTCGGCTACGGAGTTGTAAAGGAGTTCACCGGCCACGGCGTGGGAACCAGCTTTCACACAGGATTGATCATCCCCCACACCGACGATCCAGATTTCACAACCCTTATCGAAACGGACATGGTTTTCACCGTGGAACCTATGCTGACCCTTGGCACCGCTTCCTGGGACATGTGGGAGGACGGCTGGACTGTGACCACGAAGGATAAAAAATACACCGCCCAGTTCGAGCACACCATCCTTATCACCGAGAACGGTCCTGAGATTCTTACGGAGGCAGATTGAAGCGCAGATCAATTGGGATTGACATCGGCGGCACGGGGATAAAGGCAGCCGTGGTAGACACCCGTAAAGGAGAGCTTTCTTCCGAACGGCTTCGTGTTGAGACCCCTAGCGGTGGAGAACCCGAGGAGATTGCTCAAGCCTGCGTTGAGCTACTCTTCCAACTCGATCCAAACCAAAAACGCAGCGTAGGGATTTGCTTTCCAGCGGTCGTGAAACACGGATTTACACAATCAGCCGCGAATGTCTCCAAGCGCTGGATCGGCCTGGACGCGGACCGGTTGTTTTCAAAAGCCCTTGGGCGCCAGGTGCACGTGATTAACGATGCAGATGCCGCCGGAGTGGCTGAGATGAATTTTGGAGCAGGAGAAAATGCCCGGGGCTTGGTGATCATGACCACTCTTGGAACCGGGATCGGCACAGCTCTGTTCTATGACGGCAAGCTGATCCCGAATGCTGAGTTGGGCCATTTGCAGATCGATGGGGTTGACTATGAGTCGAGAGCCTCATACGCAGCTATGGAACGAGAGAATCTAAGCTTCCCGCAGTGGGCAGAGAGGCTGCAGCGCTACTACTCAACCCTTGAGGCTCTTTTAGTGCCCGACTTATTCATTGTTGGCGGCGGAGTCTCCAAGCACCACGAGAAGTTCTTGCCGCTACTGAACTTGAAAACCAAGATTGTTCCCGCTGCAACCAAGAACAGCGCCGGCATTATTGGCGCTGCGGTATTGGCAAATCGTACATTTGAAAAGTAGCTAGATGGGCCGGCCGATACGCCGGGTTCTGTCGTGGACGATCATCTATCTCGGCCATGGATTGCTCCATGGCTCTAGCGACCTACCCGAGGGTAGAGGCGGGCAGCCTAACCCC
>CAYTOH010000052.1:0-6666 GCA_964439375.1 uncultured Aquiluna sp. | reverse complement strand
TTTGGCTAACCAACCTCTCTGCAAGACCCGGTCAAGGATCAGTAACCCCAACACCCACTCCCAACCCGACAACTCCTCCAGCAGCGAAGCCCCAGGTCAAAGTGGCAACTCTGCCTGCCTTCGCTGCGAGATCATCAAGACTCAACTCGACCCAGCAAAACTCGATCAATCGTCAGTTGGTTCTAAACGACTGGGCCACCAAGTTCATCTGCACCGGAGTAATTGCAACCAATGCATCCAGTTCCGACAGGGCCTTGGCAAGAGCAAGAGCTAAAGCAGCATGTGATCACGCTCTAAAGCGCAAGCCAAGCCTCTCAACCTTCTTCCAGACCAAGGTTTCAACCTCTAGGTCGGCTGTTGGGAAGGTTTTACTTACTCTCAAGGAGTAATTCATCACGGGTGACAAGCCTTTAGGCGCGGATCACTAATCTCAACTTGACAGTCTGACCCGCCAACACTCGACTTGGCTTCCGTAGCATGTCCTTGAGTGGCACCAGGTAGATGCCGTCTTTTGGAAATAGTGAAGTTGTGGTCGTCATAGCACCCAAGGTCACCTCACATGGAATCACTCCCCAGCCATAGCTGAGCTCTCTTTTGTAAAGGTCAAGTTCTTCGCTTTGCTCTTTGGACATCGGCAGGAAGTAGAAGGGGGCTGGTCCCCGCCACTCAATCACCGTCCCTGTGACTTCAAATTCCATTCACTTTCCTTCTCCGACTAGAGACTATGACCTGTGGGTCAAAAGTGCTAAGCTTTTCCGCTGTCGCACCTCTAGCTCAATCGGCAGAGCAACTGACTCTTAATCAGTGGGTTCTGGGTTCAAGTCCCAGGGGGTGCACCATTTTTTTGCCCTCTCTCCTCCCGCTGCATAACTCCCCTATGATTCGAGGCGAGGAGTTGGAGAAATGCGCCGTCTAATTGCAGTTGTCGTTACAGCAATGTTGCTTGGTCTTGTCCCGGCAGCTCAGGCCGAGGCAAAGACATTTAAGAATTGCACCGATCTGCGCAAGACCTACAAATACGGAGTCTCTCTCAACAAGTCAGCTGTCAACCGTGGAGCTGGGCCAATCTTCGTACCCCGCGTAAATGCAGCTGTTTATCGACTGAACAAGAAACTGGATACTGATCGGGACAACATAGTTTGTGAGGTAGTCAGACCTCGACCTAAGCCTGCCGACCCAGTGGTTCCAGAGCCGTCAGCGACTCCTACTGCCACACCAACACCAGAACCCACAAGACCAGCCACCCCGACCGTTAGCCCAACGATTAGCCCAGCGCCATCAACGGTTTCGACTCGATTACGTATCTACACGGGTGGACCGGGTTCTCCAGTTCCCGACTTTGCCACTCCGGAGCGCCTACCCATAACCTCACAAGGCCCCTCGGGCACAAATTTGAAGTTGTTTGCTTATGACCCCAAGCAGCCAACAAAATCCGCGGGCATAGGCGGAGTATTTCTAAAGCCAGAAGGCCAGGATTGGCGCTTTGTGAATGCAGCCCAAGACGGTGCGGTTTATCTGCAACTTGCACCCGGGGGTTACCTAGTCGACACAGTTGAACCCGACGGCAACACTATTGAATTCAGGCGCAAGACCTACCAGATAACCATTTCTTCTGCAGGTGCTCCTGCGGTTCGCGGCGTGAAGCCAAACTCGGCTGGCTTCTTTGGAGTCACTTTTGATGTTTTGCCCCAAACTGCAGCTTTTGTGCCAGCGAACAAGTGCCAACTGTTGGGGCAAGACGGCAATACCGGCATGAATCAAGGTTTTCCTGCCCGGCCTGATCGCCTCCCACGAGAGGGCGTTATTAGAGCAATAGTCATCCCGGTCGATTTCCCAGACGTTGTGGGAAGGGGCGACCCATCGACTGAGTATTTTGAAATGGCTCTCGGCACCGACCAATTCTTTAAGAAGATGTCTGGAGGGAAAGTCAGCTTTGATTTCCAGGTACTTCCTCGATATGTGAGACTCCCATTCAACTCAGATGCCTACAAACTCGGCAGCTGGAGTAGCGGGGATGCAGTTGGCTACTGGTCGGCAGCCCTCAAGGCGGCAGATCCATTTGTGGATTACTCAAAGTTTGATGTTGTCTACGTGCTAAGCCCTAAGCAAGTCCCTGCCAGCTCTATTGCCTATGGACCAGCTTTCCCTAGTAGCTATCTGACAAATGACGGTTACGTGAAAAACGGAACTTTCTCGGGTGCAGATGCCTACTCCAACTTCCCTGGCGCCGGTTGGAAGTGGATGGCCCATGAGACAGGGCATCTTTTTGGACTGCATGATCTCTACACATTGCAAGATCAACTTCCCACATTTGGCTCTTGGGACTTGATGTCGCTGAACTGGAGTGAGTCGGCACTTGAGCTCAGTTCCTGGAACCGCTTCATACTCGGCTGGCTCCCACCTGAAAACTATGTTTGTCGAGATCTGTCTGAATGGCGTCAGGAGTCCAGAACCGTCAGTCTGTCTCCATTGGCATCCGATGAACCAGGGGTGAAGTCCATCATGGTCAGACTTAGCGACACAAAAATCCTCGTTGCTGAGTATCGCGCCAACGTCGGTCTAGATACTCTCTCTCCCTCGCAAACCGGCCTTCTTGTCTACACAGTCGACATGACCATTCCTTCCATAAAGGGAGGATGGAATGTAGTTCGGCCTAAACGATCCGTAGATCTGAACTTTGAAGATGCTGCTTTGCAGCCTCGGGAATCGGTGGTCGTCGAAGGGCTCACTATTTCTGTGGTTTCCAAGTCAAATCAGGAGATCGTTGTAAACATCAGGTAGCCCTTCAGGCCAAACAACTTTTTCTACTTTTCATAAGCCCCCCTACCCTCTAAACTCGGGCGCAGTAGGAAGCGTGGGGGAATGAAGCGTTTAATTGCAATACTTCTAGCAAGCTTGCTTTTGGGTCTCGTACCAGCAGCTCAAGCAGAGGCTAAGACATTCAAAAATTGCACCGACTTGAGAAAGACCTACAAGTACGGCGTATCCCTGAGTAAGACCGCCGTGAACCGAGGCGCAGGTCCTATCTTCACGCCAAGGGTCAATGCAGCTGTTTTTCGTTTGAACAAGAAGTTGGACACCGACAAAGACAACATCGTTTGTGAAGTTGTGAGGCCTAGGCCAAAGCCAGTGGCATCCCCAACACCTGCGCCTGAGCCAACCGCTGCCCCATCGCCATCCTCACCTAGCGCCCCGCCAGAGAGAGCTAGACCAGAAGATACGAGACTCGACTTGCTTGCAAATCCAGAGCTTTGTCGAATCATTCAAAGTTCGAACGCGAATTCCCCTCTTCGAACTGGCTTTCCGCGAAGTCCTGATCTCGCCATCAAGGATGGCAAGATTGTGGTTCAGCTCATCTATGTTGACTTCGTAGATCTCACGGATTCAGCACCACCCCGAAATGACGTTGATTTTTGGAGAGTAGGCGTCAATCGCTTTTTTGAAGCCATGTCCGATCGGGGCGTGCAGTTCGAATGGCGGTTTGAGGACCGGTATCTAAGAATGCCAAAGCCTCTAAGTTCTTACGGTATAACCAGGGAAAAGAGGGGTGACGCCACTCAGTTCGTTCAAGATGCAGTCACGCTTGCAGACCCAACAGTCGACTTCTCCGGAGTCGATTTTGTTGTTGCTGTGATGCCCCCAAATGTGACGAGAGAGCTTGCGGACGTTTCCCCCGCGTTAGTGCTCTCACCCGAGCGGCCATTTAGGACCGGCGAGGGAAATGTTTTCAGAGGAACTCTGGCCGCTGCCGACACCAGATTCGCAGATGGCTACCTGCTAATCGTGCACGAGTTTGGTCATCTACTTGGCCTACAAGACCACTACTTTTATGGCTGGACCAATTCAATGCCCTACTCTGACCAATTCAAATTCATGGGCCAATTCGACAATATGAACTTCGCACCGGGGGATTCGCGCGAGTGGACAGCATGGAACCGTTGGACCTTGTCCTTCCTAAGCGACGACAAGGTTCGGTGTGTTGATTCAACGTCACTTCGTGAAAGCACGCATGTTCTTTCTGCAAGTTCTGCCGAGACGAGCCTCAGCCAGATGGTGGTGGTTCCAACATCATCCACCTCAGCAATAGTCATAGAGTCCAGGAGAAATTTGCGTTACGACTCTAAGGCCAAGGACGTAAGCAACGGGCTCCTTGTTTACCGCGTAGATACAAAGAGGCAGAATGGCTACGGACCCATTCAGGTAATTCGCAAGCCGGCGACAGTGGATCCATTCTTGGCCGACGCCCCGCTCCGCAAGGGTGAATCACTTCTCGTCGATGGAATCACAATCACAAATCTTGACAGCGATCAAAAGTGGGATTTGGCACAAGTGACTATTAGTAGGTAGAAATCAGCTTTCGAATGGCCTCACGGGTGCCCCCTGGAATGTCTGCCTTGAATAAACGGCTTCATTCATGAGAGCAGGGCCCCTAGACTTTCGACTTAAGGGTAAGGGGTTTGATATGAGACGCCTAATTGCAATTGTTGTTGCCTCTATGCTGCTTGGACTGGTTCCAGCAGCTCAAGCAGAAGCTAAGGCATTCAAAAATTGCACCGACTTGAGAAAGACCTACAAGTACGGCGTATCCCTGAGTAAGACCGCCGTGAACCGAGGCGCAGGTCCTATCTTCACGCCAAGGGTCAATGCAGCTGTTTTTCGTTTGAACAAGAAGTTGGACACCGACAAAGACAACATCGTTTGTGAAGTTGTCAGGCCTAGGCCAAAGCCAGTGGCATCCCCGACACCTGCGCCTGAGCCAACCGCTGCACCTACACCTACACCCACACCGACCCCAACACCAACCCCAACCCCAACACCAACGCCGACCCCAACGCCGACGCCAACCCCAGTGGATCCTTTTGCAAGTTTCAAGCTAGGTATACAGGGATTAAACAAGGTTGGAGAGACTCTGGTAGCTCACTATTTCATTCCTCAGGGCTACAGATACGTTGGAATCCAGTGGTTATCAAACAGGCAGCCCATAATGGGAGCAACATCTAGAAGCTTGATTGCACCTCAATCCTTGGATGGGCAACGTGTTTCCTTCGATCTGATAGTTGCCGATTCGACTGGTAGAACTGTTTTTCCGCGCAGCGCTGAGCTAGCACCTGGTGAGCTCGGCACCGCTACTAGCGATCTGCCGAGTATCTCGCCATCAGTTCGCCCGACTCCAACCGATATGGTCTACGAGAACCCCTCCGTTGCAAGTGACTCCGTTGAGAAGTGCAAGATTCGCGATGTTAGTTCTACACGAGGAATGACCGGAGCGGGCTTTCCCGAGTGGGATTCCCTGACTCCGAAGAAGGGCGTAGTCAAGTGGGCCCTGATTCCGATTGATTTTCAAGACTTGCCGGGCGAGAAAGACTTCAGGGTTCGCGTTGACGGACAAATGAAGCTTCTCTCTGAGTGGTTTGAGACCGTGAGTGGCGGCAAGTTCAAGGTGGAGTGGGTCATTCTGGACAGATGGGCGACCCTACCCGGCAAACAAGGTGATTACGCAATCGGACAGTCAAACAACGTTGATCGCGTTCCGAATGGACCCAAATTGTTTACGCACGCGATGACAGCAGCTGACCCATTGTTTGACTTCACAGGTGTCACGACTGTCAATTTCTTGCTCCCTGCCGGTCAGACTTTCCTCCAAGAGACATCGCAAGGGTTCCCATGGGATCAAGTCGTTAGGGAGTTTGTTACCAACGAGGGACGAATTGCCTCTTACGCCATCCCGGGCCAGTTTTTTGATGTGCCAGGCAGGGAGTACTGGTCGTATTGGGCGCATGAGTTTGGACACGCTATCGGCCTTCCCCACGTTGGTTCATCTCGAGGCTCACTGCCTCCGTTCAACCCATGGGATTTGATGGGTGGACAGGACGGAATGTCACGCGAGCTGAGTGGCTGGCTGCGATTCTTTGCAGGCTGGTTTGATGATGATCAGGTCTATTGCAAAGATGCCACCGAAGCCAAGAACCTAAATCTCACCCTAGTTCCCCTCAGTGAAGACAAGCGAGGTATCAAGATGGCTGTGATACCTCTCTCATCGACCAAGGCAATCATCATTGAGTCAAGGCGTGAGACCAAGTTCTCATGCAAGACTGCACCTTCTAGAAACGGAGTCTTGGTTTACATCTATGACGCCACGCTTGGTCACGGAGAGAACTTTTTGATTCCCTTTGGCCCCGCAGGGCGAGAAGTCCAAAGCACTCCAGGCTGCCTGGTGCAACCTAACCCAGACTTCCTCCTGAGAACCGGAGACAAGATTGTCGTGGAGGGCGTGACGATTGAGGTCCTCCTGCACGGCAATCTAGACAAGGTGCTGATAAGTCGAAACTAGCTTCTGGTGAGGGTGGACTTAGGCTCGGTGCTACTGCCTACCATTCACCCACATCAGTCCAGCAATACCTGCAAACAGCAGAGCTGCTGGGGCTACGAAGTCTAGGGACGAGAACCAATCGGTCCAGCTGTTGGCAATCACAAATCCAAAGCCAACAAGACCCATACCAATAAGTGCCCATGCAATTCCCTTGGATGATCGGACATCAATTCGATTGAGGTCTTCACGTGTTCGGGCGGTTAGCTTGTTGCAAGATGGGCAGTTGAAGTCAGACTCGGTGATTGCTGCGTTGCAATGAGGACAGTTCATGCTCTTACAGTAAAGCCAAGAGATCT
>CAYTOH010000051.1:0-6746 GCA_964439375.1 uncultured Aquiluna sp. | reverse complement strand
GCGGACACTGGCACCTGAAGCCAGCGCGTCTGCCATTTCGCCACTCGCGCGTTGAGTTTCTCGATCGAGCAGGGCTTGAGATTAGCAGAGAAATCAAGGGCTTGGAAGGGGAGTCTCGGTAGACTAGCCACCACCCCAGAGCACAGGGAAGAGGTCTTTGGTGAGCTTTTTAGAAAGAGCTGAGGAACGCATTGAACTGGCTTTCAGTTCAATGTTTGCTCGACTCTCAAAGGCTGAGTTGCAGCCTGTCGAGCTCACCCAAGCCATCCGAAACAGCATGGATCAGGCCGCGAAGCAGGTTCAAGCCGATCGAGTGCTGGTGCCCCACCGTTATTTGGTGCTGCTCTCAAGCACTGACGCTTCAAGAATTTCACCCGCAATGCTTTTAGCCATCAAGACCGAGGTTGCTATGCACGCGGCCAAGCAGGGTTACAGATTGGCCGGAGAGCTCTCCATCAAGCTTGAAATTGACTCCAAGATCCCCAGGGGTCAGGTCAAAGTTGGTAGTTCCTCCGTCGGGGCAGTGGTCAACTGGAAACCCGCGCTCCTGGTTGATGGCAAGAGGATCTCCATTCCCCTGGGCACTACAACGGTTGGGCGAGACCCATCTGCAGACATCACCCTCGATGACCGAGGCCTCAGTCGGATTCACTTCGAGATTGCCTGGAATGGTGAGGTTGCCGCGATTAGAGACAGCCAGTCCACCAACGGAACTTTTGTCGATGGCATAAGGATTTCTGAAGTTGTACTCCGCGGAGGAAATGTCATTACCGCCGGTAGATCAGAGGTTGTTTTCGAACTAGTCGCTCAGGAGGTTAGCTCTTGAGTGAACTAGCGCTTTTCTTAGTCCGAATCGGTTTCGTTGCAGTGCTTTGGATTTTCATACTCAGCCTGCTTTCGGTAATTCGCGCAGATCTTTATGGCAGAAGAGTAATCAGCAAGATTGCTAGGCAGAATGCACCAAAGCTCGCTTCAGCTGGAATCGCAGGATCCGTAGCGTCTTTGGGGCTTGAAGACGGTGACGTTTTTGAGCCGACTCAAATCGCTGTGCTAACCGGTCGCACAGCAGGAACCTCAATCGAGATTGATGGTAAACGAGAGATTTTGATTGGTCGTAGCACCGGCTGCGACATGGTGCTCAGCGATGAGTTTGCCTCCAATACTCACGCAAAACTTGTGCTGGTTGGAGAGGACTGGGTCTTGCAGGATCTGAATTCAACCAACGGCACTTTCCTAGACGGCAAAAAGGTAACCACCCCGCAAACCATTCGTGCGGGGATGACCATTCGAATTGGAACCACCAACTTTGAACTGAGGTCCTAGGCCTTGGCTATCAAAACCATTGGATATGCGGCCAGTGACATCGGTAAACACCGATCGTCTAACCAGGACTCTGGCTATGCCGGATACCAGCTGTTTTTTGTGGCAGATGGCATGGGTGGTCACGCCGGAGGTGACATAGCCTCGGCGATTGCCTCGCAGAGAATTGCACTCACAGACGCCAAGTATGAAAACATCGAAGAGGCCATTGCCTCTTTGAAAACTGGCATCCTCGAAGCCAATGCCATGCTGGCCTCTACTGTGCAGGAGCACCCGGAGCTCGAAGGGATGGGCACTACCTTCTCTGGAATCTACCGACACGGAAACCAGATCATCACTGCTCACATCGGTGACAGCCGCGTCTACCTAGCTAGAGACGGCGAAGTGAGGCAGATCACGGCAGATCACACCTTTGTTCAAAAACTTGTTGACATGGGTCGAATCACACCGGAAGAAGCGCTTTCGCACCCAAGACGAAGCGTGTTGATGAGAGTGCTCGGCGATGTCGCGGCCGAACCTGAGCTTGATATCGCCCTGTATGAAACCCTCCCGGGCGATCGTTGGATGCTGTGCAGTGATGGGCTTTCCGGCGTTGTGCCAGAAGGGGTAATGAATCGAATCCTGACCTCAAAGAATCCGACCGAAGAAGCCGCCGAGCTGCTGGTAGGGGAGGCCCTCGAGTTTGGTGCTCCGGACAACGTAACGGTAGTGATTGCCGATGTGGTTCGATCTACCGTTTCCACCGACTATGACCCTTCGGCGAACTTTGTCGGCTCCGCGGCCAATGAGGTCGTCATTGAGGAGCGCAGGGGAAGCAAGATCCTTCGTTTGTTCTCCCCACGCACCCTACTTGAACTCCTGCAGGCCCCTGAAGATCAGACCGAATACGCCCCTGAGTCTGAAGAGCTACTCGAGAAGATCCTCTCTGAAACCAGAAGAAAGATTCGCTTCAAGACGATTCGTATCGTGCTGAGCTGGCTACTACTTGCAGGGATCCTGTTTGGCATTGGTTATGCCGCCTACTCATACACCCAGACCCGTTACTACATTTCGGATTACAACGGCCAAGTCACCATTTTCCAGGGCATCCGTGAGTCGCTGGGCCCTTTCAAGTTCTCCGAACCGTATCTGGTATCAGACATTGAAGTTGGGAACCTCTCGCTTTTTGAACAGGACTTAGTCGAAAGATCGATTTCCACTGAGTCTTTGCAGGACGCACAGCGCATCCTTGATCAGCTCAGGGGAGGTGTCGATGAGTAACGTTTCGTTGACCTCTGCCATCCCGAAGCTTCTCAAGGCTGTCCCAAGATCAAGAAACTTTGAGGCAGTGCTGCTGTTTTGGGTCAGTGGTATACAGGCTTTTGCCTTGGCTCAAGTCCAGCTGGCTGTCTTGCAGAAGCTGAACTGGGATCTGATTTTTTACTGGGCGGTTCCGACTATCGGTGCGCTGTTTGTCCACTGGGTTCTAAGGCGACGGGCCTTAAATGCAGACGGTCTAATCCTTCCGCTTGCATACCTACTCAACGGTCTTGGTATTGCGATGATCTATCGGCTCGACCTTGCCGAGGCAGCTCGCGGTGGGACAGCTTTGTTTGCGGAGCGCCAGGTTTGGCTCACCCTGCTGGCGATGGTGGCAGCCGCGGCACTAATCAGGTTTATCCCAAATCACATAAAGCTCAGGCGTTATCCATTCATTGCTGGGCTAGCGGGTTTGGTTCTTCTGATTCTCCCCGCGCTGCCCGTGATCGGCAGAACTAGAAATGGGGCCACTATATGGATCAGCTTTGGAGAGCTGAGCTTTCAGCCAGGTGAGATTGCCAAGGTCCTGCTGGCGATTTTCTTTGCTGGGTATCTAGTTTCGAGAAAAGACTCACTGAGTGAAATTGGCTCTCGAGTGATGGGCATGAAGGTCCCGAGGGCTAAGGACCTTGGTCCGGTTTTGGTTATCTGGTTTGCCTCGGTTGGGGTTTTGGTTTTGCAGCGCGACCTGGGTACCTCGATTTTGTACTTCGGGTTGTTCTTGGTTTTGATCTACACCGCCACCGGCAGAGCTTTTTATGTTGGTGCTGGACTCATCATGATGATCACCGGAGCCTTGGTTGCATCCCGACTCTTTGATTACGTCGGTCGCAGGTTTGACTCCTGGTTGGATCCTTTTGCCCAAGAAAACTACAACGCTGCCGGTGGCAGTTACCAGCTGGCGCAAGCTCTATTCGGCTTCGCTAACGGCGATGTGATTGGGGCAGGTCTGGGGGGCGGTTTCCCCCAGCTAATTCCGCTCGCCGAGAGCGACTTCATACTTGCCGCTCTAGGCGAAGAGCTCGGTTTAGCCGGCATTTTTGCGATTCTCGCCATGTATTTGCTCTTAATTTACCGCGGCCTGAGAATTGCCAACTCGCACCCCGATGACTTTTCACGGCTACTTTCAACTGGTCTCTCATTTGTCATTGGGCTACAGGTCTTCGTAGTGGCGGGAGGCGTTATGGGGCTACTGCCACTAACAGGACTAACCACTCCGTTCCTGGCCGCAGGAGGCTCATCCCTTATTGCAAACTGGGCGATCGTCGCGCTACTGCTTTTGATCTCTGACTCTTCAATGCGGAGGCCCGCATGAATAGGCAGGTGAGAAGAGTGGGGCTGGTTTTGGTTCTGATGTTCTTGTCACTTTTTGTGATGGCCAGCTCAATCCAGGTATTCCGCTCCGATGCCTTGTATCAGGACAGCCGAAACGTCAGGGCCTCCTACGAAACCTACAAGACCCAACGTGGGCCGATCCTTGTCGGCGGGGTTCCTGTGGTGCAGAGCGTGCCAAACAACAATGCCTACCGATTCACAAGGGAATACGAGTCGGTCATCTACTCCCCAATCATCGGCTACTTCTCGCTTTTCAACGGCTCCTCGGGCATAGAGCGATCAATGAACTCTTACCTATCGGGTCAGTCTTCAGCTCAGTTTTTTGAACAGATCAACGCTCTGCTCGATGGCAAGCCCGTGATTGGGGCGGCGGTTGAGCTGACAATCGATCCGGCAATCCAGCGCGCCGCATGGGATGCTCTTGGCAATCGCAAGGGAGCAGTAGTTGCCATTGAACCGAGCACCGGCCGCATCCTTGCCATGGTGTCCAAGCCCACTTTCGATGCCAACCTGCTTGCGGGACAGCTTTATGCTCCCGCGAACGCAGCATTCTTAGAAAACAATGAAGATGAGAACCAGCCTCTGATCAACAGGGCAATCCAGGGAGATTTGTATCACCCGGGGTCAGTCTTCAAACTTGTCGTGGCAGCGGCAGCACTCGAATCTGGTCGCTATACCGTAGCAAGCCAATTTGAAAACGTAACCAGTTACACCCTCCCCGACACAGTGACAAGCATCGAAAACTCTGGGGGAGCAGCCTGCGGACCTGGCGAAACAGTGACTTTGGAGGTCGCCCTGATTCGCTCCTGCAACATTCCTTTTGCCAAGCTGGCGGTGGATCTTGGGGCCGACCGAATCAGAGCTCAGGCAGAGCTCATGGGCTTTGGGGCAGACCTGTCAATACCAATGCGGGTAACTCCAAGCATCTATCCCGAACAATTGGATGCCGCGCAGACCGCCCTTACGGGTTTTGGCCAATTTGATGTTCGTGTAACTCCACTTCAGATGGCCATGATTTCTGCTGCGATTGCCAACCAAGGGGTGATGATGCAGCCCCAGGTCGTGAAGATGGTGGTTGCCTCCAACCTCAATGTTCTGCTTGACCCCCAGCCAAGAGTTTTGTCTGCCCCGATGTCTAGATTGACCGCCGGCTACCTGACTCGAATGATGGTCGACTCGGTTGAGGTCGGTGTTGCCGGACGTGCAGCAATCCCTGGCTTCGCGGTTGCTGGCAAGACTGGCACTGCAGAAAATGGCCGTCTTGACCCCTACACCCTCTGGTTCACGGGATTTGCCCCAGCCGAAGCGCCTCGAGTTGCCGTAGCGGTGGTCGTCGAAGATGGCGGTGGCATTGGACAGAACGGAACGGGCAATCAGATTGCCGCTCCAATTGCCCGAGCAGTTATTGAGGCGGTGCTAAATAAATGAAGCCCGCAGTAGGTCAGTTGTATGGCGATCGCTATCGCCTAAAGCTCCGCATTGCCGTAGGTGGAATGGGCGAGGTTTGGCAAGCTGAAGACGAGCTGATTCTTCGAAACGTTGCAATCAAGATTCTCAAAGAAGAGTACCTCGGCGACCCAATGTTCCTGGAGCGCTTCAGAACTGAGGCAAAAAGCGCGGCCTTAGTAGAGCATGAGGGTATTGCCCAGGTCTTTGACTACGGAGAAGACACCGGTTCTGCATATCTAGTCATGGAGCTTGTTCCAGGAGAGTCGCTTTCTCGATTGATTGAGCGTGAGCGAAAGCTTGCCGAAGAGACAGTTCTGGACATCATGGCGCAAACCTCCAGAGCGCTAGCGGCCGCTCATGCCAGGGGTCTAATCCACAGGGACATAAAGCCTGGCAACCTGCTTATCACTCCCGATGGAAAGGTAAAGATCACCGACTTCGGCATTGCCAGGGTTGGAGATCAAGTTCCACTTACCAAGACCGGTCAGGTAATGGGTACGGTCCAATACCTTGCGCCTGAGCAGGCTACCGGCAAACCTTCAACCCCTGCGACCGACCTTTATTCGCTCGGAGTAGTTGCCTACGAAGCTCTAGCTGGGAAGCGGCCTTTCACTGGAGAGAACCAGATGGCCATTGCAATGGCACACATCAACGAGATGCCGCCCGCTTTGCCAGAGGGGATTGATCCGAGGGTTCAGAACCTAGTGCTCTCTTGCTTGGCAAAAAAGCCAAACCAAAGACCAGAGTCCGCAACCTCACTTGCGATCAGGGCCGAAGCGTTGCTACGCGAGAAGCGCAGGCCCGGATATCAAGGTCAGAGCGTTGCGTCTGGCAAAGACGAGACCACGGCAACCGAGATCATCCCGACCGATACCGCTCCTCTTCCCAAGGCGCCGGGAGTATGGCCTTGGATTGCCACTCTTGGGCTATTGGCAATAACAGCGATTGTTGTCATCGTGGCAATTTTGTCGGACCCAGACACAGACTCAATCCCGTCACCTACTCCGGCGCCAACTGAGACTGTGGAAACCACTAGCCCTGAGGTTGAGCCCACCCCAACGGAAAGCCCGACACCGCAAAGCATTCTGATTCTGAGGTCAGAGATTATTGGGGAGAATCTGTCGACTGTGACAGCGAGGCTCTCTGAGCTGGGGCTGAGAGTGAACGCTATTCCGGGAGAACTAATCCCAGGAACTGACCCGAGAGTAAGAACCGTTTATGCAGTAAGCCCTACTGGAAACATTCCACTGGGGACTGTGGTTGATATCACTTACTACGTCGGTGAGGTGAACAACCTGCCGGTTGAGATTCCAGATCCTGAGACTGACACGGAGAGCCCCCCA
>CAYTOH010000050.1:0-6957 GCA_964439375.1 uncultured Aquiluna sp. | reverse complement strand
GTGATGCCATTTGAGGCGGCTAGCGCTCCCAAGAACTTCACCATCACCCCGGAGGGCACCAGACAAAGATTCAACTGGGAGGCGCCCGATTACCTTGGGGGTAGCACCCTTAGCTTCTACGTAATCTCAGCCTCCACCGATGGCGGCCCATTCGTTAGTGTCGCAACTTTGAGAGCCTCAGATCGAACCGCACTGCTTGGCTTCCCTGCTCCCGGAAAAACAACGGTTTATCGGATTGTTGCGCAAACTCAGGGCTTCTCAGCTGGAACACCGAGCGAGCCAGTTTCGGTCACTATGCCAGCTTCAGCACCGAGCGACCCACAGAACCTAACAGCACTTGTTCTTTCTGGTGAGGGCATCAGGTTGGCCTGGTCAGCACCTCTGAGCGATGGTGGATCACCACTAACCGAATATCGGATTGAGCTCAGTGTTGGACGCGGCTGGAACCTGCTGGGAACTACAACCGGCACCTCGTTTGTTGCGCCACTGGGTGCAGCCGGTGAGAATCTGCTCCACCGCGTCGTTGCAGTAAACCAGGTGGGAGTCTCACCAGGTTCACGAAATGTGTTGACCCGCATGGGAATTGCACCTGCAACGGCTCCGCTATCCCTTTCGGCCACCGCTTCTGGAACCCGCCTAAATCTAACTTGGCAGGCTCCCGAAACTATGGGCGGTGTCTTCTCGAGCTATGAGGTTCAGGTGCTCGAGAATGGCTCATTCAGAAGACTTGGCACCACTCGTACCACAGCGTTCACCGCTACGGTTCCTGGTCACGGCCTCGCTGCAACATTCAGAGTTGCGGCAATCACCAACGCTGGTACGGGAGCCTTCACCGAAGCCTTCGTCTTCACTAATCCAAAGGTTGTTCCAGGCGCACCTTCTATCCTCTCGGTTCGTTCAGTGGGGCTTGAGAACACTGTGAACTGGAGAACCAACTCATTCTTCACCGGCGGCGGCACAATCGATCAGGCCGTCCTCTACCGTGAAGTAGCTGGCAGCTTTGTTGAGGTTGCTAGGGCGAGCGCTAGCACTGGAACCTTGAGCTTTGAGAATAACCTCTTCGGCCAGTCTCATCGCTACGTATTGAGACTCACCAATGAAGTTGGAGAGTCTCAGAACTCGAGCGCTTGGACACTCAGGCACGCTATTGTCGTTAGCTCTGCGGCAACTAACCTGAGAGCTCAACCAAGTGGAACAAGCCTTCAGTTGAGCTGGGATGCGCCCGAGTTTGTGGGCGGCTCAAACCCAGGGTTTGTAGAGATTCAGCGAAGTACTGATGGGCAGAACTGGGCCCGTGCGAGCTTTATTCGATTTGCAACGACGGCTCTAGTCCCAATGCCCGCAAAGGGAACTTCAGTCACCTACCGTGTGATTGTCCGAAACGGCGCTGGAGACTCCCTGCCATCTGTTCCGGTAACTTTCACTAACCCATTCACCGCACCAAGTCAGATTCTTGGAGTTAGTGCAGTGCGGTCAGGGAATCTAGTTCAGTTCCGAGTAACCGCACCGAGCGACTTTGGCGGCTACTCAGAGCTGACTGTTCAGATTGAGAGACAAGGCGCGCTTGCTTTCCAGTCGAGCCAGGAATTCAAGCTGGTTGGCTCTGGTAGCACCGCAACCTTCAGCCTTCCACTTCCAGCCACTCGAGGTACATACAGCTATCGAGTTGTTGTCACTAACCCAAGTGGTGAAGTGGATCGAATTGTTGTCTTCCGCTTCTAACTAGCAGCTTTTTGTCTGGTTTCTGAAGGTAAAGTATTGGTAGGCAAGTGAGCAAGGGAAGACGATGACATATCCAATCAACGAGATCACAATCTTGATGGCTATCAACTCAGTTGGCATCATCGCGATAATGGGTATGTTCATTCACCTATCGCTCGTCAGCATCTTCGGCAAGAAGACCGAGCAGCTTGACAGCAATCATTACTCGAGAAGCTAGCCGAGAATTAGGCCCGCCACCAAGAAGTAGATGACCAACCCGGTGGCGTCCACCAGAGTTGTAACCATAGGCGCCGAAATAACGGCCGGATCGATTCTCAGGGCTTTTGCTACAAGAGGCATCACAGAACCAACCGTCGCCGCCCACATGCAGACAATCAAGATGGCGATTGCCACTGTCAGCCCAACCTGAACTGAAGCGACCAACCATCCGGCAATCAAGCCAATCAGTCCTAGGCCGAATCCAAGCAAAAGGCCAACCCTTGACTCTCGCCAGGCAACTCGAAGAACATCCTGGGGCCTCACTTCGCCTAGCGCTATAGCACGGACTGCGCTGGTAGCAGCTTGGGCGCCAACATTCCCGCCAGTGCCAATCAGCATTGGCATAAAAAGCGCCAGGGCAGTGAATTTCTCCAAGGAGCTTTCAAAAAGCTGTAGAACTGAAACGGTGAGTGTTGCAGCAATCACCAAGAACAAAAGCCAGACAATCCTTAGCCGCGCGAGCGTGAAGACCTTGCCGGATAGGTAGTGACCCGATGATGGCAGTGATGCAGCTTGGAGTGCAAAGTCCTCGCTGCTGGCCTCTTCCAAAATATCGATTGCGTCGTCAACGGTGAGAATCCCGACCACGCTTGATTCTGAGTCCAGCACCACTAGGGCAAGGTAGTTGGTGTCTTGCAGAAGGCGGGCCGCAAGCTCAGCCTCATCGCTAACCAAAACTGTCGCCGCATCTACATCTGCAACATCAATAGCTGTTTGATTCTCGTCCGCTAGCACTAACTGCTCGAGTTCAATGAGTCCGGAAAACTTCTTAGCCTTATCAACCACAGCAATCACTGAAATGGTTTCAGCGGTTTTCCCTTTGCGTCTCAAGGTTGCAAGAATCTCTGGAACTGGGGTCGAATCCGAGACGCTGATTAGTTCGGGGGACATCCAGCGTCCAACGGTGCCTTCTGGGTAACCGAGCAGCTCCGCGGTAATCTTGCGCTCTTTGGTACTTAGTCCGGCGAGGACCTTTTTCACAAAACTTGCAGGAGCTTCCCCCAGGAGTCTGACTCGGTCGTCCGGATCCATTCGTTCGAGCAAGTCCCTGAAGGCTTGCTCTCGCATCCCAGACAGCAGCTGCTGCTGAATGTCGGAATCTAATTCCTCAAAAACTTCTAGCGCTAGATCTTTGGGCAACAGGCGCCAGATGAAAGCGCTTTGCACCGCATCCAGGCGGAATATCTCTTCAGCTATTTCGTGAGGCGCGAGTTCTTCAAGTTGCAAGGAAATTGCCGCAACATCACCTCTTTCAATTGCATCCTCGAGGTCAAAATCAATTTCAGACATTGCTCACCGCCCCGCAGTTAGGTTCATGCCTAGTGTGACAGTTTTGCGATGCGAAGCGCTAGCTTGCTAAATCGTTCACCCCATATTCACCCGTTCGAGGGTAGGTTGAATTTATGAAGCCTGTTATCGGATTGACGAGTTATCGCCAGCGCGGTCAAACCGGAGTTTGGGATACCGAGATGGCGATGTTGCCTGCCTTCTATCTGGAGGGCGTATCGAGAGCTGGGGGCCTTGCGGTTATCCTCCCACCACAGCAGATCGATGATTCCGATGCCACAGCGCTTTTAGCTGGACTGGATGGTCTGATTGTCACGGGTGGTAGAGATGTCGAATCATCACGCTATGGGCAGTCATCTCATCAGTCGGCCGAGAAACCAGACCGACTTCGGGATCTACTGGAGGATCGCCTTATTGAGGCCGCCATCGAAAGCAATCTCCCTTTCCTTGGTATTTGCCGCGGCTCTCAAATGCTCAATGTGAATAGAGGCGGAACCTTGATTCAACACCTGCCCGATGTTGTTGGGGACAATAGGTATCAACCAGGTGGCGGGAACTTTGCTCACATGACTATGGATGTTCAAGTTGGATCGCGACTTGCCACTATTTTGGGTAGTTCAGTCCAGAGTGCGGCTTTGTATCACCACCAGGCAGTTGACGAAGTTGGTGAGGGACTGAGGGTTTCTGCCTACTCCCCAGATGGAATCATCCAGGCGATTGAACTCGATGACCACCCTTTCGGCATTGCTGTTCAGTGGCACCCAGAGCAGACCCTAGATGACCTAAGGTTGTTTGAAGCCTTGGTTCGGGCCGCTTCAGCGCACTAATCTCATTCTCCGCTGAGACAGCATTTCACGCCGAAGAGAGTCGTCTTAGCGGGCATACTTCTCTTTATGACAAATCTTGATCGCCCAGAAGTCGAACCAATGATGGAGCCGGCTCCATCCGAGTTAACAATCAAGGACATGGTCCTCGGAGACGGTGCAGAAGCGCCGGTTGGTGCAACCGTAGAGGTTCATTACCTAGGTGTTGACTACGAAACGGGCGAAGAATTCGACTCATCATGGGGACGTGGGCAGTCAATCAACTTTCCCCTGAACAGACTTATTCGTGGCTGGCAAGAAGGCATTCCGGGGATGAAGGTCGGTGGTCGCAGAATGCTTATTTGCCCGCCGGAGATGGCTTATGGTCCAGCAGGTGCCGGCCACGCCCTATCGGGAAGAACCCTAGTTTTTGTTATTGACCTACTTGGCGTGAACTAGAAAGCTTTAGAAGTTTTTCCGATTCACTCGAATTCTGACTGTAGGCCCCGTGGGGCTCGAACCCACGACCCACGGATTAAAAGTCCGTTGCTCTAACCAACTGAGCTAGAGGCCCTTGCGGAGATTGAGTGTAACAGGGTCTGACTATTCTTGAATCCAGAGAAGACTAAAGGCCGAGGGGGATTACCCCACTCGGCCTTTAGTTCTGGGCTTTAGTCCTCTGGAATAACGCTTGGGTTCTCTGGATCGCGGTCCTGGGCTTCCCAGTTTTGCTTGTATCCGGTCTGCATGAGGTCTAGGAACACTTTGGCGTCAAACTCCTCTGGGCCCTTCACGCCCGTTCCTGACCAGGTTCCGTTAGCTAACAGCTCGAGTGAAATAACTGGAATCAAGGCGGTTTGCCAAACTACAGCTTGGGCATCGTATTCCTTGTTAGTCCACTCGGTGTCAGCTACGTGGTAAAGGTAGGTGGCGCGAGGCTGTCCATCCTTGCCCTTGCCAGTAACGAGTGTTCCCGCGCAAGTCTTACCGGTCATTCTGTCGGCTAGCGAAGCTGGGTCTGGCAAAACTGCAGCAACCATATCTCTAGGGGAGACATGAGCTCGACCGTTTCGGGTTCTGACCCAAACCGGGTTTACCTTGTCAAGGCCAAGAGCATGCAGGGTCTTTAGTACTGAGATGAACTCAGAACCTAGGCCGTATTTGAAGGTGACGCGGTTTGCCTGCAATGTGCGGGGGAGCATGTTTACTTCCTCGTGCTCCACGTTTACACACTTGACTGGGCCAATACCCTCAGGGAACTCGAATAGTTCTGGCTCTGAGAACGGCTTGGTGGTAAACCAACCTCGTTCTTTCTCCCAGATCAGAGGAGGGTTTAGGCACTCCTCAATCACTGTCCAGATCGAGAACGAAGGGGCGAATATCTCTTCGCCTTCATCGTTTGTGACAACGAGATTTCCGCCATCCATGATTGAGATTTCATCAACCTCTGAGAACAGGTGGTCTGCCGCATAGCGGGCAAAGATGTTGGAGATGCCTGGCTCCGCACCGGTGCCAATCAGGGCAAGGAGACCCTTGTCCGCATAGTCCTTGGAGCGGTCATACTGCCAGTCACCTAGTTTTTCGTGAGGCTTGTTGTAGGGATCGGTGGGGTGCGTGTGGCTCAGGCTCATAGCCATGTCCATGTAATTTGCACCAGCTTCTAGAGCACCCTGGAAGATCGACTGAACGAACTTTGGCTCGACAGCATTCACAACATGCGTTGCTCCATGCTTCTTTACCAACGCAGCCACTGCAGAAGGCTCTGAGGCGTCGATTTGATCGGCCTCAAACTTCTGTGCCACCTCGGGTTTGTGCCACTGTGACACCCAAGCGACGCTCTTCTGAGCGCGCTCGAGCGCATAGTCAGCAACAATCAGTTTTTCAAAGAAATTACGATCGGCAGCGATTTTGACGATCGCGTCGCCAACACCACCTGCCCCAATGAGCAGAACTCGCATTGAATTCACAACCAAACAGTTGACCGATTTATTTGACGGGCCCAGTCCTTGCCCTCATCCACTGATATGCGCAACCGTATTTGGTGTTGCCTAGCAACCGCGCCTTCACCTAGTGAACTACTCTCCTAGTATGCACCTCAGAGTGCCAAAAAGCGATTTAGTCGAGCTGTCTAATTGGAATTACCAGAGGTGTTTTTCCAACCGGGTCTTCAATAACCCTGGCGAGGATGTTGAATGCTTGCGCCAAGTTGTTCGGTGTAATGACTTCCTTGGGTGAACCGCGGTCGATGATTTTTCCATCTTTCAAGATCACAACAGTGTCGGCAAATCGGGCAGCCAGATTTAGGTCGTGAATGACCGCGATGATGGTCATCCTGCGCTCACGCTTTAGCGAGGAGAGCAGGTTGATCACCTGAAGTTGGTGGCTGTAATCGAGAGAGTTTGTCGGCTCATCAAGAAGCAGAACCTGAGGGTTGCGAACCAGGGCCGCAGCGATGACAGCAGACTGCCTCGAACCTGAGGAGAGCTCGCCGATTTTTCGATCCTTGAGGTCAATGAGGCTTGTGCGGGCGAGCAGCGTATCTATTTCTTCGCGGAGCCGAGGTGAAACTCTAGAGATTCTGTTGGCTGCCATTGCACTTCGGGCAACCATTTCAAAGACGGTCTCTGTGCTTCGGGCGGCCGGAATTGTCCCAAGAAACCCGACGCTACTTTCCAGTTCGGTCTTTGCCAGCGAGGAAATTGAAACTCCATCAAGCAGCACCGCTCCGGATGTAGTTTTGATCTTCCTCGCCAGAGCTTTCAGAAGCGAACTCTTGCCCGCCCCATTGGGTCCGATAACTGCAGTGATTGACCCTTGTGCAAAGCTGACAGATAGATCAGAAATAACCTGGTCCGCAGAATAGCCAGCCGACAGCGCCTGAGCAGCT
>CAYTOH010000049.1:0-7122 GCA_964439375.1 uncultured Aquiluna sp. | reverse complement strand
CTCGTCGGAAATCAAACCCATCGCGATACCAGAAACCGGTGCACGAAGTGGCACGCCTGCATTCAGTAGGGACAGGGTTGATGCACAAACCGAACCCATCGAGGTTGAACCGTTCGAGCCCAGCGCTTCAGAAACCTGGCGGATCGCGTAGGGGAACTCCTCGCGGGTTGGCAAAACTGGAACCAGAGCTCGCTCTGCAAGCGCACCGTGACCGATTTCACGGCGCTTTGGAGTTCCAACTCGACCAGTCTCACCTGTGGAGTAAGGAGGGAAGTTGTAGTGGTGCATGTAGCGTTTTGAAGTTTCTGGGCTCAGCGAGTCAATCTGCTGCTCCATCTTGAGCATGTTCAAGGTGGTTACACCCAAAATCTGAGTCTCACCGCGCTGGAAGATTGCCGAACCGTGGGTTCTTGGAATTACCGCAACCTCAGCATCAATCTGGCGAATATCAGCCAGACCGCGGCCATCAATGCGGATGCCCTCTTTTAGCACACGAGTACGCATGATCTTCTTGGTCACTGACTTGTAGGCAGCTGGGAACTGAGCCATGTCCTCCTCGGACAAGGAGGCAGCAAGCTGCTCCTTAACCTTGGCCTTAAGCTCGTCATCTGCGTCCTGGCGGGTCTGCTTGTCAGCAATCTGGTAAATCTTTGCAAGCTCCGAACCTGCCGCCTTTTCGACTGCCGCGTAGACCTCATCGGTGTAGGGCAGGAACACCGGGAAATCAGCGGTTGGCTTAGCCGCAATCTTTGCAAGCTCGGATTGAGCGCGAACCAGTTCCTTGATAAATGGCTTGGCGGCCTCTAGACCTGCGGTGACTACCTCTTCGGTTGGAGCGCTAGCGCCACCTGCGATTAGGTCCCATGAGGTTTCTGTGGCTTCCGCCTCCACCATCATGATGGCGACGTCTTCCTTGCCGTTCTCAACCACGACTCGACCTGCTACGACCATGTCGAAGACAGCATCGGCGAGCTGAGAGTGCTTAGGGAAGGCAACCCACTGGCTGCCGATAAGGGCTACGCGAACACCGGCAACTGGGCCGGAGAAAGGTAGGCCTGCAAGCTGAGTTGACATTGAAGCTGCGTTGATCGCAACTACGTCGTAAAGCTCATCTGGTTCGATTGACATGACTGTCACAACGACCTGAACCTCGTTGCGAAGACCATCAACGAATGATGGGCGCAGTGGGCGGTCAATTAGGCGGCAGGCGAGAATTGCCTCGGTTGATGGCCTACCCTCGCGACGGAAGAAGGATCCAGGGATCTTTCCGGCTGCGTATGAGCGCTCCTCAACATCGATAGTCAGTGGGAAAAAGTCGAACTGGTCCTTGGGCTGCTTGGAAGCAGTGGTTGCCGAGAACAGCATGGTCTCTTCGTCTATGTAGACAGCGGCAGCACCAGCTGCCTGCTGAGCTAGGCGGCCAGTCTCAAAGCGAACTACGCGCTTTCCAAACTTGCCGTTGTCAATAATTGCTTCTGTTGCTTTGATTTCTGAGCCTTCCATGGCTCCTCCTCTTTATTCTGCGCACCAAACCGCCACGGCAAAAGCCGTGGTTTTAGATGCTGGAGCAGAGACGATTGTCTCTAGTGAAGTGCTGGTCGTCAGTAAAAAACCCTGGGCCAAAATCCCAGAGACTTCCACCGAGGACCCGCCCTCTGAAAACTCCTACTTGGAGTCTAACAAGAAGGCAACGAAAAGCCCAGAAATGAAAAGACCCCGGTCGCCCGGGGTCTTTTGGTTTGAAGTCTTAGCGACGGAGTCCGAGGCGTTCGATTAGCGAACGGTAGCGCGCGATGTCTACCTGCTGAAGGTAGCCAAGTAGTCGACGGCGCTGACCAACCAAAAGCAGTAGTCCACGACGCGAGTGGTGGTCGTGCTTGTGCTCCTTTAGGTGCTCGGTGAGGTCAGCAATACGACGGCTTAGCACCGCGATCTGAACCTCTGGGCTACCAGTGTCACCAGGCTTAGTGGCGTACTGGGCAATAATTTCGGTCTTTACCTTTGGGTCTAGAGCCATTTGCTGATCCTCTCAATCCGCTGCGCGGCGCCAAAAACCTTGCGTTTTCAGCTCTCTGTATCCGCGGCCGTTTCACGGCAACCCGAGAAGTTTAGGCGAAAAGCTAGCTTTGCGCTAGGCGGTTGTTCCTTCATCGCCAGCGCTGAGCGGTGTTGGCTCCACATACTTGTTGCCGTCATAGAAACTTCTTGACGGCCGAAGGGCCATAACTAGGTAGATAACCAGAACTGCGATTGCCATGGCGACTATGGGCAGAATCAAGAAAATGAGCGACATGATCGCCTCGTAGCTGAGCTCTTCCGAGCCAGCATTGGCAACAACGGTGACCACTCCAATTCCAGCAAAAATTGCATAGGCCAACGGCCCTAGTTGCAAAAACAGCCACTTCGCGGAAAATCCTGCGTCATGAAACCTGCGAGCAGTGACAGAAAGGTTAGGGATCAGCAACAGAACCGAGGCCAGGGATGTGAACGGGGTCGGCTGGCTTGCAAATGAGTCCAAATCTTGCATCCAATCACCTGTGGAAATCGGAGCTGGCCAAATCACACCCTCGATGGTGCCAAGCACGAGTGAGAGCAAGATGGTAAATAAAACCCAATACCAAAACTCGGACCTGGACGCCCGCCCCTTGAAATTGAAATAGTTTTTGAAGCCAGATTGAACTGCGTCTATAAAGCTCATGCTTCAATCATGCTCAGAATCTCTGCAGAGCGCGAGACATCGGACGCAATTTGCGTAACCAATTCATCAAGTGAACCGAATTTTGACCATGGCCTGACCTGTTGAACAAACTCAGCGGTGCATACTTTGCCGTAGAGGTCTAGGTCGTCGCGGCCTATGACGTGGGATTCCAAAAGCCTGGGGACTGCAGCCACAGAATCGTTCGTCCCCACCGAGTGTGCAGCCGGATACCTAACCCCATCGGCAATCAACCAACCTGCGTAAACTCCGTCAACCGGAAGATAACCCTCCGAAGCTCTCGAGAAGTTTGCAGTTGGAAAACCTAAAGTCCGCCCAAGTTTTCGCCCGTGTTCAATTACGCCGGTGACGCAGTGGTTACGGCCCAAAAGAAGGTTGACGAGGTTGATGTTTCCTTGGTCAAGCTGTTCGCGAATCAAGGTGCTGGACACCTTTTCTCCAGAGAGCTCCACTGCCGCCACCTCGCGAACTCTAAACCCGAGTCTCACCCCGAGTTCCCTTAGGGTCGATACCGTGCCTGTTCCACCGGATCCGAATCGAAACCCTTCACCCACAAACACAGTCCTTGCCCTAATCGGGACCAGCACCCGGTTCACAAACTCCTCCGGGCTCAAGCTTGCTAGCTCCTTGTCGAACTTGAGCGAGATGGTAACTTCAATTCCAAGCTGTTCCAGGAACTGAGCTTTCTGGCTTGGGCCAACCAGGCTTCCGGGAACCTCTGCTGGATTCAACACCTCATTCGGGTGACGATCAAAGGTCACAACCGCAGGTGTGAAGGCCGCATCTTCAGAAAACTCCATGAGCTCATGAATCAGGGTTGCGTGACCTAGGTGTAGTCCATCAAATTTTCCGATTGCGACAGCAAGATCGCTGTAAGCCTCTGGAAGATCGCTTGGTTCACTTATCTCAAGCACGCTGTCTCCTGAGCCACAACAGCCCTAGCACTGGGAGTACGAGAGGAATAAAGCCGTAGCCAACGCCAAACCCCGACCAAACTGAAGGGTGCGCGAATAGTTCGGGGGCTGCAAAGCTGAGTGCTCCGACCGCCAAAACTCCAGCAAGTTCAAACCAAATTGCCCAGCTGGCAATCTTCCTCAAGGAGTCTTTTGCCATCGCGACAGTCGCAACAACATAAACAATTGCGGACAAGGCCGACAGCGAATACGCGAGAGGGGCTTCTTCGAATTTGGTTATCAGCTGGAAGCTCGCTCTAGCAGTGGCCGATATTGCAAAAACCCCGTAGACCGCAATGAGCAGTCTGCCTACGCCAAGCTGAGGTTTCACGCTCGGAAGTTTACAGCTAGCCGCCTAAGCTCTCTGGGTCAACCTCAACGGGGGGCAAGTCTCTGCCTAGGTGTGCTGCTGATTCGATACGAATCTTTTCCGGCAATGCACCCAGGGTGGAGGTAGCCATCAAGCCCTGAGCATCAAGGCGAACGATGTACCTTGCGATAGCTGACTGCAGCATATTCTGCTCACCACACAAGTCGAGGAAGACCGGGTAGACCAGTTGGTATGGCTCGCCAGCCTCTGCTGTACCCGGGAATGGCTCAGCCTCCATGCTGACATCAAATTCAGCCCTTAAGAACTCGCCGTCCAAAACTGGCTTCCATCTAGTGGATGCGACATAAATCGACTGCGGCGACGGGCTCAATAGCGCTACCTCGCCCGCTGCATCCAGCGTGCCAACCGCGGCGTAAGTGCCACCGTCGACGGAGACCAGTGAGTAAGGGAATAGTCCGATTGTCCCGTTTTCAAACTCACCAAGTAGGGTCCTGTAGTCAGCTTCGTCATTAGCGGTGAGGAGAGAAAGCTCAGGCTCTGAGCCGAGCTTCTCGGAAGCCCAGGCCTTCAAAGCTGTGATTGCTGCTGATGGTGCGTCGCTAACAACCTCGATCGGGAGGTCTTCGAACTCAACCTCGGGGTTGAGCTCGACCAGCGCTGGGTCGGCCCAGGAAGTGATCTTGCCATCATAAATGTCGACCAAAACCTGCAGGTCTAAAGTCAGGGCAAATGCTGCGTCCAGGAAGAAGGCGACTGCGCCGGCTTCAAATCCAGCTGGGGCCGAGACCCTAGCCTCGCAGCTAGGGGCGCCTTCAGCCCTCATAACCAGGTCTGCGCTGGCAATGTCATCAGCTGGGTCAAGGAGCATCTCCTCGCACTGGCTGGCCATGATTTCAGTCCAGGAGAAGGTGAGATCCGCATATCCTGCGTCGGCGTAGAGAGTCTGTGAACCGGTCTCGCAGTAAACGGTCTTCTCCGCTTCTGCGACCAAGAGTGATGCTGGGATAGGAGGATCGCAAGCCGTCAATGTGAGCGAAACGACAGCTGCAAGAACTAGTGCGAAACTCTTTTTCATGATCCTCATTCAGTTTTAAGTCCAACAGTCGGGGCGCAATCTCTGCGCCCCGACCACTGACTTAGGTTTTGGACTACTTGACGGTTCTAAGCAGTCGGTTAGCGGTGGCTAGGAAGCTACCGGAGAACGCTACGTAACCGAGTCTTGCTCCCTTTGAAGGAACGCAGTCGTTCACTACGTAGTTCAGGAAGTCCTTAGCGGCTGCGGTGCGAGCTGCGTCTGATCCATCAGTGCGTGCCATTGCGTATGCAACAAGCACGATTGAGTAGAAGTTGGTGGTTGGCTTACGAGAAGCGTCCTGACCGGTCTTCTTGTTGTAGTCGAAGATTACCGCTCCGTTGGACTTCATCTGCTGGGCCGCCAAGAAGGCACGTGCTGTTGCCACGGTTGGCTTCACGTAACGACCCGCACCGTTACGAACGGAAACGGTTCCAAACTTTGCCTCTAGGGCGTCAGCTAGGTCGATGTAACCGATGGAGTAAGGGATCTTCTGGATTTCAGCCTTGACACCGGAGGTGGTGTTTCCACCGATACCCACAGCCTTCTGACCGGTTGCAGCCTCCCAGCTGTCGTTCTGCTTGAAGTCGGTCTTGGAAACAGTTTGGCTTAGCCAGTTCGAGAAGTTGTTTGTGGTTCCAGAGTTGTCCTTGCGGTAGACAACGGTGATCTTCTGGTTTGGTAGGCGTACTCCGCGGTTCTCAGCAGCAATTGCTGGGTCGTTCCACATGGTCACGCGGCCTAGGAAGATGTCACCGATTAGCTTTGGAGACATGCGCACAGTCTTCAGCTCTGGAGCGTTGTAAGCAATAGCGATAGGACCTGCTACAGCTGGGATGTAAGTGAACTTGAAACGTGGCTTGGTCTCAGTTGCTGAGTACAGCGAGTCAGAGGCGCCGAAGGCAGTGATTCCCGCTGCGAAGTCGCGCTTTCCACGGCCAGAACCGCCGTCTGGGTAAGAAACAGTGTGCTCGGTGTAGCCAGCGATGCACTCACGGAACATCTTTCCGGCGTACGAAGACCCGGAACCGGCGATGGAGGCAGCAGATGCTGGCTGAGCTCCTACGAAGGAAGCGGCCACCAGGGCCACTGCCAGGAGGATCCCCTTGAATTTACGCATTTTTTCTCCTAAGAATTTGGATTGCAATTTCTGCATCTTCATTTGATTGCCTTGGGGTTAACCCAGTGCTGTAACTTCATGAATTGGAGTGCAACCATTTGTGAACGTTGGATTAACCGAAGTGACCGTTGACGTAATCGTTGGTTCTAGGGTCGACTGGGTTCCTAAACACCTGCTCGGTTGTGCCAAACTCAACAACACGACCCGGCTCGCCCTCTTCGGCAAGGAAGAACGCGGTTCGATCCGAAACACGCTGCGCCTGCTGCATGTTGTGGGTCACAATGACAATCGTCATGTTCTCCTTGAGCTCCAGAATCGTCTCCTCGATACGGCGAGTTGAACCTGGATCGAGAGCTGAGCAAGGCTCATCCATCAGCATCACATCAGGGCTCATTGCCAAACCTCTTGCGATACAAAGGCGCTGCTGCTGACCACCAGAAAGTGAAAGAGCTGCATCGTCAAGTCGATCCTTAACCTCGTTCCACATAGAGGCCCTGCGAAGCGAAGTCTCAACAAGCTCCTCGGCGTTTGGCAACTTACGCCCGGAGAGCTTCAGGCCAGAGATGACGTTTTCCTTGATGGACATGGTCGGGAAGGGGTTTGGCTTCTGAAAGACCATGCCGATTTTGAGGCGGACATCTACCGGGTCAACGCCCTCTGCATAGATGTCTTCGCCATCGAGCAAAACTCGACCGCCAAGCCCTGCAGTCGGAATGAGCTCGTGCATGCGGTTCAGTGTGCGAATAAAGGTCGACTTTCCACAGCCCGACGGCCCAATGAGGGCAGTCACCTCATTGTTTGGAAAGACCAGGGAAACATCCTTCAGGACGTGGCGCTGCCCAAACCAGACATTGATGTTGTCCGTCTCTAGGTGCTCAAAAGTTGTCTTGGTCATTTCTTTTTTCTTTTCTTCTTGGAAAGTGAGGCTGG
>CAYTOH010000048.1:1583-7144 GCA_964439375.1 uncultured Aquiluna sp. | reverse complement strand
GAAAGGGCAACTAATGAGCAAGATCGAAATCGCAATCAAGGGCATGACCTGTGGCCACTGCGCCATGACCGTGACCAACGGACTCGCCACCATCGAAGGTGTTGCCAACGTTCAAGTTGACCACGCAGCTGGCAAGGCAACCGTTGAGGTTGACGGCGTCAGCAACGAGCAGCTGGGGGCAGCAGTCGCTGAGGCTGGCTACGAGGCAACCGGGTTCACCCTTGTAAATGCCTAAGAACCTAACTGAGCTCGAGATCGAGGGCATGACCTGCACGGCATGCGCTCGGAGGGTTGAGCGCAGCCTAAACAAACTCGAGGGCGTAACCGCGTACGTGGACTTCGCCACCGAGAAAGCTCACGTTGAGTTCGATGGCGAGACTGCAGTTCTGGAGTCTGCGGTTGAAGCTGCCGGCTATAAAGTCGGCAAGGGCAAGCCTGAGCTTGCCCTGCTTCGACCGAGGTTGATTATCGGTGGAGTGCTTTCTGCCCTGGCGGTTGCATTCTCGATGGTGCCGGAACTGATGTTTGCAGGTCACCAGTGGCTGGTGTTCGCTCTTGCCACTCCGGTGTTTTTCTACGTCGCATTTCCGTTCCACTCTGCTGCACTGAAGAACCTGCGCCATGGCTCATCGACCATGGACACCCTGGTTTCACTGGGTAGCTCGGTTGCCTACTTCTATAGCGTCTACCTAGTTTTTGCTGGGGAGATGCACACCTATTTCGAGGTGGCTGCGGTCGTTCCGACCGTTGTGCTTTTGGGTCGCTTCATTGAGGTTCGTGCCCGGCGCAGCGCTACCGACTCGGTTCGAGCACTCCTGAGCGCTATCCCTCAGCAAGCCACCATAGAGCGCGATGGCCAGCGAGTTATCGTGAACACCGCAGAGATTCGAGCAGGGGATTTGGTTCTGGTTGCAGCTGGTGAGCGGATCCCGGTTGATGGTGAGCTGCAATCTGCGCACGCCTCGATTGATAGCTCAACCCTGACCGGTGAATCACTCCCTCAGGAGGTCACCGAAGGAGCTTTACTCACGGCCGGCTCAACCTCACTATCTGGCGAAATTAGAGTGCTTGCATCCGGCACCAGTGCAACTTCGAGACTGAGTCAAATTGCCGATTTGGTGCGTGAGGCAACCGCCAAGAAAACAAAACTTGCTTCGCTGACCGACCGAATTTCAAGTGTGTTTGTGCCGGCGGTGATTGTTATTGCAATCGCCACCTTCGGGGCTTGGACACTCTTGGGCGACAGCACAAAAGGCCTTGAGGCAGCTATTGCGGTATTAGTCATTGCCTGCCCGTGTGCTCTTGGCATCGCAGTTCCAATGAGCCTTGTTGTCGCGACCAGTCTTGGAGCCAAGCGGTCAGTGGTGATCAGAAACCCTGACACCTTGCGCAACCTAAGCCAGGTTAGGACCGTGATCTTTGATAAGACCGGAACCCTGACCGATGGGGAGCTCAAGGTCGTTAGGGCCATTGGTCTTGGAGGAGTGGAGCGCGAGACCATGCTTCGCTATGCAAGTGCGATCGAAGCAGGATCCAAGCACCCGGTGGCGAGGGCAATCAACCAAATCCCGACTGACTTAGTTGCGACAGAGATCAAAGAGATTGCGGGCGTTGGACTCAGCGGATTGATTGATGGTCAGTTTGTTGTGGTGGGAAAGCCAGCCGAATACCAAAACCAAGAAGAACTCGATAACGCGATTAGTGAAGCCGGGCCAAACACCTTGGTTGTTGTCTCTTGGGAGGGCTGGGCTCACGGCCTGATTGAACTGAGCGACAACATAAGACCTGGGTCAAAAGAGGCCATTGCAGATCTAAACAGCTCCGGCATTGAGAGCTTCTTGCTCAGTGGAGATAACCCAGCGCGAGTTTTCCAGGTTGCCGAACAGCTGGGCATCGAGCGGTTTGAGGGTGGAGTTTCACCCGAGGGCAAGCTGGAGCGAGTCCAGAACATCCCTCACTCTGCAATGGTTGGTGATGGCATCAACGATGTCGCTGCCTTGAGCGCAGCCGAAGTCTCGATTGCTATGGGTTCTGGGGCGCACGCTGCGCAAGCAGCGTCGAGCGTCACCGTCTTGGACGATAACCCCAGGGCGATTTCTTACGCACTTGGACTTGCAAAGCGCACCCACCGAAACATCTGGCAGAACCTCGGTTGGGCTTTTGGTTATAACGTGCTGCTGATTCCAGTTGCTGCGGTCGGGCTGCTAAACCCCATGCTCGCAGGTGCGGCTATGGCCTTCTCATCAGTGTCGGTGGTAGCGAATGCGCTTAGGTTGAGGTGGCAAGATAGTAGGGCACAAAGGAGTGGCAATTGATAACCCCACAGGATGAACAAAGAGTTCTCGACCTAGTCCCCCACCAGCTCTACATCAACGGTCAGTGGCGCGATGCCTCCGATGGCGGAACCCTAGAGGTGTTTGATCCCTCCACCGGCAAGCTGCTAAAGACAATTGCCGATGCATCTTTTGAGGATGGCCAGCTTGCCATGCAGGCCGCTCACGAAGCGCAAGAAGCGTGGTCAAAAACAGCTCCGAGAGTTAGGGCTGAGCTACTTCGCGCAGCCTTTGAAAAAGTCACAGCTATGTCAGATGACTTTGCGATTCTCATGTCTCTGGAAATGGGAAAACCTTTCGCGGAAGCCATAGGTGAGGTTGCCTACGGATCAGAGTTTCTGCGCTGGTTCTCCGAAGAAGCGCCAAGAATCAATGGCCGCTACTCAACCGCTCCAGATGGCAAGAACAGGCTCCTTGTCCTCAAGCGCCCAGTTGGACCAGCACTTCTGATCACCCCGTGGAACTTCCCGCTTGCGATGGCAACCAGGAAAATCGGCCCTGCAATCGCCGCTGGGTGCACCTCAATCCTCAAGCCCGCTGCTCTAACACCACTTACCTCGCTGCTATTCACCAAGGTTTTGGAAGAGGTTGGGGTTCCCGCTGGTGTCGTTAACGTGATTCAAACCACCAAAGCTGGAGAGGTTACATCTCCACTGATTAATGACCCTAGGCTGCGCAAACTATCCTTCACCGGATCAACCCCAGTTGGTAAGCGCCTGATTGCGGATGCTGCGAACCAGGTCTTGCGAGTTTCGATGGAGCTTGGTGGCAATGCCCCGTTCCTAGTTTTCGAGGACGCCGACTTGGACAAGGCTGTCGAGGGCGCAATGCTCGCGAAGCTTCGCAACATGGGCGAAGCCTGCACAGCCGCCAACCGCTTCATAATCCACGAATCTGTCGCGGAAGAATTCGCAACCAAGCTCAGCGCCAGGATGGGCGCTTTGAAGGTTGGTCGCGGAGTTGTCGAGGGCACCAACATCGGACCACTTATTGATGAGAAGTCGCGTCAGGGCGTTCACGCACTGGTTCAAGACGCTAAGGAAAAAGGCGCCAAGGTTTTGGTTGGTGGAGAGATTCCATCCGGCGAAGGTTACTTCTACCCACCAACGGTGCTGATGTCAGTTCCCGAAACCTGCGAGATTTTGCAGAACGAGATCTTCGGTCCAGTTGCACCAATCTGCACATTCAAGACCGAAGACGAAGCTGTGAAGATGGCAAACAACACCGAGTATGGGCTTGTTGCTTACGCCTTCACCAAAGACCTAAACCGAGGGCTCAGGCTCGCTGAGCGCCTTGAGGTTGGAATGTTCGGTCTCAACACCGGAATCGTCTCTAACCCAGCCGGTCCTTTTGGTGGAGTGAAGCAGTCAGGCCTTGGCCGTGAAGGTTCTTCGGAAGGCATCGAGGAATATCTCGAGACCGTCTATGTCGGCATTGCCGACCCAATGGTCTAGACAGTCACTTCGAGGTTAACTTGGAGAGGGCCTCGTCTAGCGGTTCGTCAGATTCCGTCATGGAAGCTTCCCACTCGGGCACAGGATCATCGAAGTCGTCCGAAATGCTCACATCAAGGGGCTCGAACTCACCAAACTTTGGGCGTTGCCCAGTTTCTAAGCGATGTAATTCGACGACCGGACGTCCGTTGCGCCCGATCTGAACAATCCCCCCTGACTCGACTAGCTCGACTAGGTCGGAGAGGCTGGCTTCATTGTCATGGATGTCAAAAATCAGGGGCATATTTGAAGAGTAGCTGGCGCTCAAGGGCTATTCAATTGGTTTCTTTCGCACAGCGCTGGTTCGCAAGTGCTCGGTGTATGTTTTTGATGATGAGCAATCGGATACTGCTGCTTCACGGCTGGACAAACCGGCGCCCAGAGGGCCACTGGATGAGACTCACTGCGGCCGAACTCAGAAACCGCGGTAATCAGGTTTGGTATCCGCAGTTTCCCTCGCCAGAGACCCCCGACCCTGCCGAGTGGCAAGCGCTCATCGAACAAGAGTCCAAGATGATGGATGAGGTCGCAGGCGGGGAAAAGATCGCAATCGCTCATTCACTTGGATGCCTGAACTGGATGCTCGCGGCCATGAACTCAAGGCTCGGTGAGGTGTTTGACCGTGTGCTGTTTGTTGCCCCGCCAGACCCGATTCGAACCTCAGAAGCTGAAGGAATCAAGGGAGAGCCCATGAATCTTCAACACCCTGAACTACTTCCTTCAATAAAACGCTATGCAAATCAGTTCGAGGTTCTTGCCAGTGACTCAGATCGCTGGCTACCCAGAGGCATTGGTATTTATGAAGAGGCACTTGGCAAGAAAGCCCTGGTCTTCCCCGGTGCCGGGCACTTCTCACTCGATGATGGCTGGGGCCCTTGGCCAGGCCTTTGGTCGTGGGTTGAAGAAGCCGATAGCAGCAAACTTTTGACTAGATAAGTCCTCGGGCTTTTGCAATAAACCAGAGCCAGATCAATAGCACGCCAGCCAAAACTCCCATAATCAGAGTTGAGCTAATGGCAATTAGGGGGTTCGCTAAAACCATGAGTGTGAGCAGTGCCGGGGAAAAGGCTGAGACCACTTTGCTCAGCATCATGACATAACCCTGACGCTGACCATAGCTTGAGGCACCAAAGAAAAGCAGCGGCAGGGTCCCTCGAATAAACGGGTTTAGGCCAACGCCGATGCCATGCAGAATCACAAAAGGTAGTAGCGCATTGACGCCAAAGAGTAAAACCAGAATCACACCAATCGGATGCGCAGCAATTGAAATCCCTGCGACCGCAATCGGCCCTAGGTGCTTACTCAAGACCACCAGCAATACCCGCGCCAAAACTTGGGATGGGCCAAGAATCACGGCTGCCAAAAGTGCTAGTGAGCTGGATGCTCCAAGCTCAGTTAGCAAAAAAGGAAGAGTTGTGTTGACCGAAGAAACGATGAAGCCCTCAAGCGCAAACATCACCGCAAAAATCACCAGCAGTGAGTCAAACCTGAACTTGTTCTTCAGAATCTTCTTGATTGGACCGGTCATCAAATCAACTTCGCGCTCCTCTGAGCGCGGGATGGTTAGGTGAAGCGGGAGTGAAATAAATAGGTGCATTGCAGCCCAAAACAAAACGGCGAACTGCCAGCCGTAGTTGGCTTCGAGAAACGTAGTCAGTGGCCAAGAAACCGTGGAAGAGAAACCCGCAAACACCGTGATCATCGCAATGACCTTGTTGGAGTTCTCTTTGAAAAA
>CAYTOH010000048.1:0-1483 GCA_964439375.1 uncultured Aquiluna sp. | reverse complement strand
GTGAAAGCCCAAAAGAACAGTTCTGTGCTGATGCCAATTGAGGCAGAGATTGGGACTGCCAAGATCGCGGGGATGTAAAAGCCCGATCCCCAGCCAATAATTTGAGTTATGCCAAGTCGGATGCTCAGTCTGGTTCCAGCTTGCAAACTAAATTCCGTCCTTGGGATTTCTGCACAAGTCTATTTCTCGGGTTGGTGATTCTTTCGCCTTGGTGGCAAGATTGGGGGATTCATGGCGGGGGCGAAGACTCTACTTAGCTAGGAGCTACTTTTTGAAATCAGCCATCATCACCGGTGCCAGCTCTGGTCTTGGGCTTGAGCAGGCAAAGGCCTTAGCAAAACTGGGCTACTCACTCACCCTCGTTGCGAGGGGAGAACAGCGTCTGGTCGCTGCCGCTAACTCACTTCGAGAAATGTTTCCGGATTCGGCCATTCAGGAACAGGTGCTCGATGTTTCAAACTTGGATCTAGTTCGCGAGTTTGCCAAGAGCGTCTCAGAGGTTGACCTTCTGGTCAACAACGCAGGTCTAATGGGCCCGGACTTCAAGCTCTCAATTGAGGGCATTGAGTCCCAGATGGCGACTAATCACATTGGACACTTTTTGCTGACCGCTTTGCTGTGGCCAAAGCTCGACAGAGTGGATGGGCGCGTAGTGAGCCTGAGCTCGGTGGTACACCGCAGGGGCAAGTTGGAGGGTGCAACTATCGACGACATCCGCGGCGCTGATGAGTCCAAATACAACCGCTGGCAGAGATATGCCGACACAAAGTTGGCTTGTTTGCTTTTTGCCCGTGAGCTCGATATCAGGGCTCGGGTGACTGGTTCGAAGGTTCAATCAATTGCTGCTCACCCGGGCTGGGCCATTACTGGTCTCCAAGCCAACTTTCCCCACAAGCTCGATGGCTTTGCGCAAGATGCTGCAACCGGCGCTCGGTCCCAAGTTCTAGCTTCAGTAGACACCTCCCTCACCGGAGGAGAGTTCATCGGGCCGAAGTATGAGTTGTGGGGAGAGCCAAAGCAAATAAAGGGTGCCGCCAAGGGTAGAGATCTTGAAACGATGCGCAGGCTTTGGGAGATCAGCGAAGAACTCACCGGGGTTAGTTTTCTCGGCTAGCGGTAGGCTTGAGTCATCTTTCCTAGGAGATAAATAGTTGCCTCAAATTGAGCCGGAAACCATCGTGGGTTCTCGGATAACAAACCAGAGCCTTAGGCGTTGGTTGCACTCACTTCCAGGAGTCGACAAAGTCGGACTTGAGGCACGAGCTGCTTCCCTCGGCACCAGATCGATCAAGACCTCTTCTAAAGCTTGGGCTTTGGATGCGGCAATCAAGATGATGGACCTGACAACCCTTGAGGGTATGGACACTCCTGAGCGAGTGAGGTCACTTTGCTTGAAGGCCCTCACTCCAGACCCAACTGATCTTTCGACCCCTAAACCTGCGGCGATCTGTGTCTATGGAGACATGGTCAAGCACGCAAAGGC
>CAYTOH010000047.1:0-7203 GCA_964439375.1 uncultured Aquiluna sp. | reverse complement strand
TGGAAGCGGACGAATCGTCTTTGCAGCCATCAACCAGCGGGTAGCTAAAACGCTCAGTTCTCCGCGTTTTGAGGTGATTACCTCACCCTCAACAAAGACGTGGTCGCCTAGATCAACTAGCTCTTTCCAAAGCTCCAGCTGCTCTTCCCCAACTTTATCGAGGGAAACCATGGCCTGAATTCGCTCCCCTGTGCCAGATTGCAAGGTCGCGAAGCAAAGCTTGCCGGTGTTGCGCAAGAACATTACTCGCCCGGCAAGGGCTACAACATCACCGGTGGCAACATCGGCCTCCAGGTTCGGGTAGTGGGCTTTGGTGGCCTCAATGGTGTGAGTTATTGGGAGGCTAACTGGATAAGCGGAATTCAGCTGGTTAAGGCGGTCGCGCTTAGCCATTCGAACGGCAATCTGCTCGGGAAGGTCATCGACCTCAATCTCATCGCTCATGCTGTCCTGTCAATCACTAAGTTGTCTATCAATCGGGTTTGTCCCACCATGCAAGCGATAATCAACCTCGCCCTTTTACCTTCGGCAGAATCCAGAACCTCAAAGCTATTCGCATCGACTAGCTCCAGGTAGTCAAGTTTAGCCTCTGGGCTAAGAGCACTCAGAGCAGCCTTTTTGATGTCCTCAGCATCTGAATACTCAGCACCAGCATTTAGCGCTGCACTGAGACTCTGCGCGACAACAACCTCAGTGGGAGATAGAAAACGATTCCTGCTGGATAACGCAAGTCCCGAAACATCGCGAACCGTTTCACACTCGACCAATCTGATCGGCGGCCGGTCTCCAGAAGCTATCTGTTCTGAGAGCATGCGCCTAACCAGCGCAACTTGCTGAGCATCCTTTGCCCCAAAGAAAACAGCGTCTGGCTCCACCAAATCAAAGAGACGATTCACAACGGTCAACATGCCGTCGAAATGACCTGGACGTGAAGCTCCCTCAAACACCTTGCCGAGATCACCTGCTGAAAGTTGAGCGATTGGGTTGTCCTTGGGGTAAACCTCGCTGGCGGAGGGGGCGAACAAAACATCAGCTCCAAGCTCTCCCAAAAGGTTGGCGTCGACTCCCAGTGCTCTGGGGTATTTATCGAAATCCTCTCCCTCACCAAATTGCAGTGGGTTCACAAAAACTGAAACGACTACGAATTGGGTGTCTTGAAGAGCGCGCCTCACCAAAGATGCGTGACCTTCATGAAGTGCCCCCATAGTTGGCACAAATCCAATCCGCTTGCCTTCAGACCTAGCTTGCGAAACCCGCGCACGGAGATCTGAAATCTTGTAAATCAGTTCCATCTATCGGATGTCCTTAGGATCAAGCGAACTTATTGGAGAGGAGAGTGCCGCTTCAATTGCGCTTCTCACTACTGGACCAATAAGTCGAGCTGGATTCTCAACCTCAGCCTCCGCCAGGATGCCCATGGCCTGCTTAACAACCAGCGAGGAGAAGCCAGTTGCTACCTCGTAGGCCTCGGCATAGGCGTCTCGCTGAACCTCCGAAACAACAATTGGTTCTCCTCCAAGCTCAATGGCGAGCGCTTGAGCAATCGGCTGGAAAACCTCAGGAGCGGAAACAGCAATTGTGCTGTTTTTCAAAACCATCAGGTCCATAGAGGTTCCGGTGAAATGCATGACTGGGTGCAACGCAATTGGCACGGCCCCATGAAGTGCAGCTCCAGACAAGACCCCGAATCCACGAAGCGGCGAAAGGTGAAGCACGATTTTCTTTGGCCCAAACAAACTAAGGTCTGCAAGCCCATCGCATGTGTTCTGAACGTCCGAGTAAGGAACTGCCAAAAGGACTAGATCCGCATCCTCTGTGATTGCTGGCATCGAACCGATGTAAACATCGGGCAAAAGTGCCTCCACGCGCTCAATTGCTTCCGGAGTGGAGACCGCAGCACCGATAACTTCATGGCCGGCCAGTGCCCAGGCCTTTGCTAACACCGGACCTGCTGGCTCGTCCCCAATGATGCCAATCTTCACTTGCCAACCTCGCTCTCCGGGTCTCTAGGGGCTCTGCAGTTCAACTCTGCCAGATAACCCAAAGCCAACATTGCCAGACCAGCGAGTAGCGCCAGCGCGGTCGCGGTTACTAAACCTTCGACTGGGTTCCCAAACAAAAAGAGCCAACCCAATTGCCCCAAGAACCAGCCCGAGAATCCAGTTGCGGTGATGCTTGTGGCTCGGGCAAAAAGCAGTATTCGAATTGCGACAAAAGGGTTCGGTCGCTTAGCAAACTCCCCTCGCTCAGAGGCCCGGCGGTAGTGAGAGATGGGAAGGCTTGCCAAATAAACCGCAATCCCGATGACCAGTAAGGTCAAGGCAAGGGTCCCAGGCGTGAGGGGGAAGGCGGAGCCGCTTCGAACCAACAAGCCGGAGACCACGATCCCGGCACCGAGGGCCACTATGAAAAGTGCAGCGAGTTTCGACCAACTAATTGCCGGCATAGGGCCAAACCTCCGACCGAAGCTCCTGTGCCAAATCACTCACTTTGCCCACACCCAAAAGAACTGCTTCTGACTCAACCTCAGCCCAGGGAACTAGAACAAAAGCGCGATCTTTGGCTCTGGGATGAGGCAGTACTAACTCGGGGGTGTGCATGACTAAATTGTCAAAGCTGATGATGTCTATGTCCAGAGTTCTGGCAGCCCAGCGCTCCAACCTCACTCTTCCAAGCCTCGTCTCAATTTGATTTGCTTCCGCCAGCAACTCGTGAGGAGTCAGTTCGGTCTCCAGCACAGCAACAGCATTTAGGTAGTTCGGTGCCGACTCATCCTTACCAGCGACCGTGAGGGCAAAAGACTCGAACAAACGAGATTGGTTTACAACCTCAATCTTTGGATGTGAGTCGAGCAATTTCAAAGCGTCACTGATGTTTGCAGCGCGATCACCTAGATTGCCCCCCAGACCAATGATCGCGAGGCTAGTCAATCTCTGCCGCCGAAGTAGCTCACAGTGACGTCCTCAAACTCAATGTCGATTGGAGCATGGGGTTTGTGGATTGTGACAGAGGCCAAGATGATCCTGGGCGATAGCTCCAGGATGGCTCTGTGAAGACGATGGGCCAACGTCTCCAGGAGGTTTACGGGATTCTGCTTTGCATTTGTCACGAGCAGCTCAGCGATAGTTGCATAACTCACGGACTCGCTCAAGTCGTCGTTCAGCCCAGCCTCAACCTCTACAAAAGCATCGATTACAAACTCTTGGCCAAGTGCTCTTTCGAATTCAAGAACACCGTGGTGGGCGTAGACCTTTAGTCCGTGAAGCTCAATCTGAAACTTTGGCATTACTTCGCGACCCCCTTGAGAGCCGAGACTACCTTGATGGCATCTGCAGTTACCTCGACATTGTGGACTCGAACACCCCATAGCGAGCGCTGCAGTAGCAGGGCTGTGAGTACCGCGGTGGCGACATCCCTGCGTGGGTTGGATACCGATGCAGGGTCTGTCTCATCTAAAATCGCGGCGATAAATCGCTTCCTTGAAGCTCCGACCAGGATTGGCAGATTCAGCTGCTCGAGCTCGTCGAGCCTTGCCACCAAGTCCCAGTTTTGCTGAACATCCTTGGCAAATCCGATGCCTGGATCTACAACAATCCTGGAGCGGTCAATCCCACTTGATACAGCCATAGCCGTTTGCTCGGCAAGCTCGGCGATTACCTCTCGAGCAACATCCGAGTAGCCGTTTCTTGAGTCCATCACATCTGAGTGACCTCTCCAGTGACCGAGGATGTATTGGCAGTCAAAAGGTGCGAGCGAACTAAACATGGCTGGGTCGGCAAGGCCTCCCGAAACGTCGTTGACGATGTCTGCCCCAGTCTCGAGCGCCAACACGGCCGTCTGCGAATTCATGGTGTCGATTGAGATTCGCGCTCCAAGGTCTTTGATGGCATCGATAACCGGCAATACCCGATCCTGCTCTTGAGTTAGCGAGACGCGCTGGGCACCAGGTCGAGTGCTCTCACCACCGATGTCGATGATGTCCGCACCCTGTGAAATTAGAAGCTGAGCCTGAGCGATTGCATCCTGAAGCCCAAGGAACTGCCCCCCGTCACTGAAGGAGTCTGGGGTGACATTCAAAACACCCATGATTAGAGGTCTGTGCCAGCTCATGATTGTCTTGTAATCAACCCCATGATTTCGGAGCGATTGATTGGATCTGAGTAAACCCCTCGTGAGGCTACGGTGATTGTGTTTACCTCTGGCTGCCTGGCTCCTCTAGACGCCACACACTGGTGCCTAGCCTCGACGACAACCAAGACTCCTTTGGCTGAGAGGCCAGCTTCAACCGCATCAGCAACCTGAGCGGTGAGGTTCTCTTGCAGCTGCGGTCTGGAGGCCAGAATCTCGACAACATTAGCTAGGCGGCCTAGACCGGCGACCTTCTGATTGGGCAGGTAGGCAACGTGAGCTCTTCCAGTAAAGGGCAATAGATGGTGCTCACAAATCGAGACCAGTTCGATGTCTTTTAGGATGATCGCTTCGTTGTGCTCAGCCTCAAACGTGTCCTTGAGAGCGCTGAGTGGATCAACGCCGATGCCCTTGAAAAATGAGTGGTAGGCCTCGGAAACTTTGTCAGGAGTGCTTCTGAGCTCAGCTCTGTCTGGATCCTCGCCGATTGCCAGGAGGAGCTCTCGGACCGCAGCCTTGATCCGATCAGCTTGCATCTTCCGGCTTCTCCTGAGGTTCTGGCTCCCTGGCAGGCAGTGCCTCCAAGACCTTAACCTTGCGCTGAGGAACAGCAATCGGGCCCTTAGCGGAGACATCACGAGTAGGCGAGGAACGCCAGGTAGGCCGCTCTGGGAGCTTCTTCACAGTCTTGAAAATCTTCGCGATTTCATCCTGATTCAGCGTCTCTTTTTCAAGTAACAGCTTTGCAAGCTTGTCTAGGATTCGACGGTTTGCATTGAGGACTGTGTGGGCCTCATCGAGCGCGTTCTCCAAAATAGCGCGCACCTCGAGATCGACCTGCTGGGCCATCTCGTTTGAGTAGTTGCTGTGGGTTGCTAGCTCTCGGCCCAAGAATGGCTCGGCAGAGCCGCTGCCAAGAGAAATGGCACCAATCTTGGCACTCATGCCGTACTTGGTAACCATGGTTCTGGCGATGTTGGTTGCCTTTTCAAAGTCATTGGAAGCGCCAGTGGTGGGATCCTTGAAAACTATTTCTTCGGCAATGCGTCCACCCATTGCGTAGGCAACCTGGTCGAGCAACTGGTTGCGGGTAATCGAGTAACGATCTTCCATCGGCATGACCATGGTGTATCCAAGAGCTCTGCCTCTGGGCAAAATCGTGATTTTGGTAACCGGATCGGAGTAATTCATCGCACCGGCAACCAGCGCGTGACCAGCTTCGTGATAGGCGGTAATGAGACGTTCCTGATCCTTCATCAAGGTGGACTTCTTCTGCGGTCCTCCTATGACTCGATCGATTGCCTCATCAATAATCTCGCTGTCAATCTCGGTTCGGTTGAGGCGAGCAGCCAGCAGTGCGGCCTCGTTTAGAACGTTGGCGAGGTCAGCACCCGTGAACCCAGGTGTGCGTCGTGCGACGAGCTCCAAATCAAGGTCTTTGGCAAGCGGCTTGTTCTTGGCGTGAACTTGGAGAATCTGAGCTCTGCCCTTTAGATCTGGCGCTCCGACCCCAACCTGCCTATCGAAACGACCTGGCCGCAAAAGAGCCGGGTCTAAGACATCTGGTCGGTTGGTGGCAGCAATCAAAATCACATTCACGTTGGTGTCAAAGCCGTCCATCTCAACCAATAGCTGGTTCAGAGTCTGCTCACGCTCATCGTTACCGCCACCGATTCCAGTGCCACGGTGACGACCAACAGCATCGATTTCATCGATGAAGATAATTGCCGGAGCAGACTGCTTGGCCTGCTCGAATAGATCGCGAACACGCGAAGCTCCAACACCGACGAACATTTCTACGAAGTCGCTACCGGAAATTGAAAAGAATGGAACCCCAGCCTCGCCGGCCACTGCCTTGGCAACCAGAGTCTTTCCGGTTCCCGGAGGGCCATAGAGCAAAACGCCCTTGGGAATCTTCGCGCCCAGTGCTTGGAACTTCTTCGGGTCCTTTAGGAACTCCTTGATTTCAACAAGTTCCTCCATGGCTTCTTCGATGCCGGCGACATCTGCGAAGGTGACATTTGAGGTTTCTTTGGTCACCATCTTTGCCTTGGACTTACCGAAGTTCATTACTCCTCTGCCACCACCTGACATCGATGACATCAAGAACCAGAAAAGGGCAAGGATGATGATGAACGGGAGCAACGACCCTAAGAGAGCTAAGTACCAGGGGGTTCTAGGAACCTCATCCGTCCAGCCATCAGCAATCTTGGCCTCGGAAATAGCGCTTGCCACCGCAACAGCACGACCTGAAACGAAGTAGAACTGAATCTGGTCGCCATACTCTGGGTGAGGGTTTGAGAGCACGACATCGACCCTCTGATCGCCGTCAAAAATCTTGACGCTCTTTGCTTCACCGGATTGAATCAGCTCAAGCCCGACCTGAGTATCGACCTTGGTTACCTGGTCTGAGTTCAAAAGCGAACTGCCAATCAATACAACAGACAGCGCAAGTGCGATCCAGAGCCAAGGGCCCTTTGCAAACTTCTTTAGCTTCAAAAGCGATGTCCTCCAGGTTTAGCTGTAGACGCTAGGAGACAAAACTCCAACGCCATCCAGTGAGCGGTAACGCTCGTCGTAGTCCAGCCCATAACCAACAACAAAAGCGTTAGGAATATCAAACCCCACCCATCTGACAGAGATCTGAACTTTTGCTGCGTCGGGCTTGCGAAGCAAGGTCACGATTTCAACCGATGCTGCCCCGCGTGCCTTGAGGTTTGCGGTGAGCCAGGAAAGAGTTAGGCCAGAGTCGATGATGTCTTCAACAATAAGAACATTGCGGTCTTTGACATCGGTGTCCAGATCTTTCAGGATGCGCACCACTCCCGAGGAAACTGTGCCGGATCCATAGGAGGAGACTGCCATCCAATCCTGCTTAGTGGGATACTGCATAGCCATTGAAAGATCTGCCATGAATGGCACTGCACCCTTGAGGATGCCTACCAAAAGCACGTCTTTGGATTGATAGAACTGATCAATCTCGGCTGCGAGCTGGGCGACCTTGTCGCGAATCTGCTCGCTGGTGACCAATACCTCTTGGATGTCTGGGTGGTTTAGCTGCACGAGGCTCCTGCG
>CAYTOH010000046.1:0-7232 GCA_964439375.1 uncultured Aquiluna sp. | reverse complement strand
GGCAAGTTGGTCGATTAGGGTCTTGCCCTCGGTTTTAAGGTTGGCCGCAAGCTCAGCGATTAGCAGGGCGGCTGTGATGCCGTCTTTGTCGGGAGTATGAGAGGGGTCAACGCAGTAACCCAGAGCCTCTTCGTAACCGTAACTTAGCTCCTTGACTTTGCTTATCCACTTAAATCCCGTGAGGGTCTGCTCATAGTGGAGTTTGTAATGCTTTGCCAATGGCGCTAAAGATGCGGAGACAATCGAATTGGCAATCGACTCGGCATTTCCCTGCTGAGCAATAACCTCGGCAAGCAAGAGCCCGACCTCATCGCCGGTGAGCATTTTGTAGCCCACGGCAGTCTTCACTCCAACTGCCAAACGGTCAGCGTCAGGGTCATTGGCAAGTATCAGATCACTATCAAGCTTTGAAGCGTGTTCGAGGCTTAGGTCCATCGCACCGGGTTCTTCGGGGTTAGGGAAACTGACAGTTGGAAATGTCCCATCGGGTTGCTGTTGAACTTCTACCGAGCTCAGTTTGAACCCGAGATTTTCGAAAACTGGCGCGATAACTCGGTATCCGACTCCGTGCATAGCGGTGTAGGTGATACCGAGCTCAGAGCGGGCTGGGTTGGCAGAGCCAACCAATTCCTTTGCTCTTTCTCGATATAGCTCAACGGCCGACTCATCGAGCATTTTGTAGCTTGAGGACTTTGGAAGCTCACTGAAAGTCAGCGTTGAAGCAACCTTGGTTATCTGTTCGGCAATCTCTTTGTCTTGGGGTGGCACCAGCTGAGAGCCAAATAGTGGTCCACCAAGGTAAACCTTGTAGCCGTTGTCTCTAGGGGGGTTGTGGCTTGCCGTGACAACAATCGTCGCGCTTGCCTTGAGCCTTGCTCCGGTGTAACAGGCAACCGGAGTCGGCACTGCCTTTTCAAAAAGCAAAACGCTGAGACCGAGCCCCGACAGAATATCAGCGCTGTCTCTGGCAAAAATATCCGAGTTGATCCTTGCGTCGTAGCCGATCACAACGCTGAGGTCTCCCGAAGTGTCTAGATACGTGTCGCGATTGGCGATCAGAAACTGCCCTATTGCGTGGGCAGCTTGCCCCACAACAATTCGGTTCATGCGGTTAGGCCCTGCGCCGAGTTCGCCCCTAAGTCCCGCGGTTCCAAACTCGAGCCGGGATCCAAATCTTGATTCGAGTGCAACAAGATCTTCAGCCTCAATTAGTTTGGAGAGCTCAGCCTTGGTTTCAGAATCGGGATCCTGCGCAAGCCAAGCGTTTGCAAGCTTGAGTAAATCCACTTAGAGCTTCTCCACAATTTTCGCGAGCAGCTGCGAGATTCTCGCCTCGGCATCCCGACCAGCTTGTATTACTTCCTCGTGGTTTAGCGGTGTGGCTTGAATGCCGGCCGCGAGGTTGGTAATCAGGCTCATGCCTAAAATCTCCATGCCCGCTTCCCGGGCAGCTATCGCTTCTAGGGCTGTTGACATCCCAACGATATCCCCGCCCATTATCTTTGCCATTTGAACCTCTGCCGGGGTCTCGTAGTGCGGACCCCGGAACTGGACGTATACCCCTTCGTCCAAGCTCGGATCAACAGTCTTCGCCAGTTCACGAAGGCGCTTTGAGTAGAGGTCGGTTAGGTCAATGAAAGTTGCGCCTTCAAGCGGTGAGTTGGCAGTTAGGTTGATGTGGTCTGAAATCAGCACGGCTACACCACCTGCCCACTGGGGTTTGATTCCGCCTGCGCCGTTGGTCAAGATCATCGTCTTCGCACCGGTTGCCGCAGCGGTGCGAACGCTGTGGACAACAGCCCGGACTCCGTGGTTTTCGTAGTAGTGAGTTCTGGCCCCAATCACGAGAGCGAACTTGCCACTGGGTAGCTTGATTGAGCGGATAGTCCCAACGTGGCCAGCGACAGTAGATTTTGAAAATCCGACAATTTCAGTTGCTGGTATCACGCTTATGGTTTCACCAATTAGGTCAGCCGACTTAGCCCAACCAGAGCCAAGTGTCAGGGCGATATCGTGATGGTCAATGCCAGATTTCTCTGCGATCTGCTTGGCAGCCTGCTTGGCGATTTCAAATGGATTAGCTTGCGCATCGTTGAGCGGATTAGACATGAAAATGAGTCTAGCTAACCCCGAGGGTGAGCGAACTAGGGGAGAATAAACCCGTGAGCTCAAACCAAGTAATGCACAGAATCGTAATCATTGGCGGTGGCCCAGGCGGCTACGAGGCTGCAAGGGCTGGTCGGCAGCTAGGCGCTGAGGTTGTGCTCATCGAAGAGTCCGGTATCGGCGGCAATGCGGTGCTGACAGACGTGGTTCCCTCAAAGACTTTGATTGCCACCGCAGAGGCTGCCCAACGTGTTTCCTCTTCGCAATCTCTTGGCGTGAATTTCTCCCTCGATGGAAAAGATGTCAAACCAAAGGTTGAGATCGACCTTTTGGCAGTAAACCGCAGGCTTATTGCCCTGGCTAAGAGCCAGTCCGAAGACATGCTTGAAATCTTGCAGTCGGAGGGGGTCAGGGTCGTCAATGGACGAGGTCGGCTGGATGGCAACCACCACGTGATTATTGAGCATGGTGACGGCAGTGCGCCCGAGCGGATTGAGGCGAAGACGATCATCGTGGCAACTGGCGCTCACCCCAGAGAGCTTCCTGACGCACGACCAGATGGCAAACGAATCTTGAACTGGAAGCAGCTTTACAACCTGACCGAACTCCCAGAACACATGATTGTGGTTGGTTCGGGAGTGACAGGTGCCGAGTTTGCCTCTGCATATCTTGAGCTTGGTTCCAAGGTCACCTTGATTTCGAGCCGCGACAAGGTGTTGCCAGGTAATGACTCTGATGCAGCAGACCTAATTGAAGATGTCTTTAAGCGCCACGGCATGCAGATTCTCAATAAAGCCCGCGCTGAGAAGGTTGAGGCCACGGACTCGGGGGTGAAAGTTACCTTGGGCTCAGGCGAGGTTATTGAAGGATCACACTGCCTAATGGCTGTTGGAGCAATTCCAAATACCGAGGGGCTCGGACTTGAGGAAGCTGGCATCAAACTGACCGAGTCCGGGCACATTATCGTGAACAAGGTCGCTCGCACATCGAGGGCAAATGTTTATGCGGTCGGCGACTGCACAACCGCGCTGCCGCTGGCTTCGGTTAGCGCTATGCAGGGCCGCACCGCCGTTTATCACACTATGGGTGATGTCGCTTCCCCAACCAGGATTCGCAATGTCGCCTCAAACGTCTTCACTTCACCGGAGATTGCATCGGTTGGCTGGTCGCAGGCGGAGATCGAGCAGGGTTTGGTCCGAGGGGACATCGAGAAAGTGATGCTGGATGCCAATCCACGAGCCAAAATGCAAGGCATTAGCGAGGGCTTCATAAAGCTTTTTGCGTCTGTGGGTTCAGGCACCGTTATTGGCGGAGTGGTTGTGGCTCCGAGGGCATCAGACTTGATTTATCCGATTGCGATGGCAGTTGAGAATCGACTCACCGTTGACCAGCTTGCTCGCACATACACTGTGTATCCATCACTATCGGGCTCTATTGCAGAAGCGGCTAGCGCACTGCACCAGCCAATCGACTAGTCGAGAATATCCAGCAGTTTCGTGCCGGCTGAAATTGTGGCACCCACCTCAACGTTGATACCCGAAATCACGCCCGATCGATGAGCCTTCATCGGCTGCTCCATCTTCATCGCCTCAAGCACAATTACAAGGTCGCCCTGCTGCACTCTGTCTCCCTCGGAGACCGCGAGCTTGACGACTGTGGACTGCATCGGAGCAGACAAGCTGTTGCCTTTGGCGCCAGTGTGAGTTGACGCGTTAGAGCTCTTGGCCCGCTTTGGTGCGTGCCCAGCTGCAGAGCCAATCTCTCCCACTAGCAGTCGCTTTGGAACCGAAACTTCTAGCCGTTTACCGTCAACTTCAACCACGATTTCTCTTCGCGGCTCTGTTTCCGTCGCAGGCTCAGCTTGCCCCGACCAAGGCTCAATTTTGTTATCCCACTCGGTTTCAATCCAGCGGGTGAAGACCTTGAATTCTCCGCTTGGGGCTGTGAAAGCAGGGTCATTCACGATTGCTCGGTGGAATGGCAAGACTGTTGGAAGACCTAAGACCTGCATCTCAGCAAGGGCTCTCCTGGAGCGCTCCAGTGCTTCTTCTCTAGTTGCCCCGGTAACAATCAACTTGGCCATCATTGAGTCAAAGTTGCCCGAGATTACATCTCCCGAGACCACGCCGGAGTCAACGCGGATGCCTGGGCCGCTAGGGGCTTGGAAAAGGTGAACTGGGCCTGGGGAAGGTAGGAAGTTTCTACCAGGATCCTCGCCGTTTATTCTGTACTCAAAGCTGTGGCCGCGCACCTCTGGGTCACCGTATTCAATCTTGTGGCCCTCCGCGATTCGGAATTGTTCCCGCACCAGATCAAGACCTGTCACCTCTTCGGACACCGGGTGCTCAACCTGAAGTCGCGTGTTGACCTCAAGGAATGAGATCGTGCCGTCTTGCGCAACCAAGAACTCGCAGGTGCCAGCGCCCTGGTATCCAACTTCTTTGAGGATTGCCTTTGATGACTCGTAAAGCCTCTGGTTCTGCTCCGCGGTCAAAAATGGAGCCGGCGCTTCTTCAACCAGCTTTTGGTGTCTGCGCTGGAGTGAGCAGTCTCGGGTTGAGACAACAACTACATTCCCGTGAGCATCAGCTAGGCATTGGGTCTCTACGTGCCTTGGCTTGTCTAGATACTTCTCTAAGAAGCACTCACCGCGACCGAAGGCGGCAATTGCCTCTCTTGTAGCGGACTCAAACTGCTCTTTGATTTCGCTCGCCTCGCGCACAATCTTGATGCCCCTACCGCCGCCGCCATAAGCGGCCTTGATGGCAACCGGCAGGCCATACTGAGCAACAAACTGCTCTACCTCGGCAACAGTTTCAACTGGATTAATGGTTCCTGGGGCCAGTGGAGCGCCCACCTTCTCCGCAACCTTGCGGGCCGAAACCTTGTCGCCAAGCTGTTCAATTGAGCTGGGTGGAGGACCGACCCAAATCAGGTCTGCATCAATGACTGCTTGTGCGAAGTGAGCGTTCTCGGAAAGAAACCCGTAGCCGGGGTGAATCGCATTTGCCTTGCTGCGCTTTGCGATGGTGATGATTTTCTCGATGACAAGGTAGGTCTCAGCCGCTGTCTCGCCACCAAGGGAGTACGCCTCATCGGCAAGCTTCACATGCTGCGCATCTCGGTCAGAGGATGCGTAAACAGCAACGGTTTGAATGCCAGAGTCTTTAGCCGCCCTGATAATTCTCACGGCGATCTCACCGCGGTTGGCGATGAGGAGCTTCTTGATGCGACGAACTGTCATAATCCGATAGCTTATTGGGCTATCAATCCCATTTTTTGGCGGCTAGACACAAAAAAATCCGCGTTTTGTTTGGATTATCTCCAAAGCCCTTGGTAGTCATGCCCAAGCTCAATCACCATTGACCTCAGAGCTTTGAGGGAGAGCCCAACCACGGTGTGGTAGTCGCCCTCAATGCGGTCGATAAAGGCACCCCCCAATCCATCGATTGTGAATGCTCCCGCAACCTGAAGTGGCTCACCGGTTTGCACATACCGCTTTACCTCAGCGTCGCTTAGGTTGGCAAAGTGCACCTGCGTTTTAGTTACGAGCGTGATTCCCTTGCTGCTTGCGGTATCAATTAGGTGGTGACCAGAGTGCAAAAACCCAACCTTGCCGCGCATCTGCAACCAACGATTTGTAGCAACTTCGGGAAGCAGCGGTTTTCCCAAAATCTCGCCGTCAAACTCCAAAGCTGAATCACAGCCGAGAACTAGTGAGTCGGGAAATCTATCCACAACGGCTTCGGCTTTTGCCTTGGCGAGTAAACCGGTGAGCTCTGCCGCAGTCTGAGGCTTGAGGCGATCAACCATTTCCTCCTCATCCACACCGGGGGATATGGTCTCAAAGTTGATTCCTGCGTTTTGCAGCAGGATCTTTCGAGCTGGTGAAGTGGAGGCGAGGATAAGTTTTTGCACATTCCAAGGGTAGCTGTGGAACACTTTGCTAGTGATCTTGGAACTTCAAATTGAAAAAGTTGCCCACGGAGGCATTTTCGTCGCTCGTCATGAGGGCAGGGTGGTCTTCGTGGAGGGGGCAATACCCGGTGAGACGGTAAAGGCCGAGGTCTACCAGGATGCCGGCAGCTACCTCAGGGCTCGCACCACTGAAGTTGTGGTTGCATCCGAGCATCGCGTTCCTCACTTTTGGAAAGCGGCCAGCCAGGGAGCTGGTGGCGCTGAGTTTGGCCATATCAATCTTGATTACCAGAGGCGACTGAAGTCTGAAGTTTTGGCCGAAGCATTTGAGCGGATGGCCAATCAAGAAGCGATTGTCGATGTTCAGCCGATGCCGTCTGACCAGGAGCGCAACGGGCTGCACTATCGCACTCGAGTTCAACTGAATGTTGATCAGTCTGGTTTGGCAGGGCCCTCCAGGGTGCGTTCCAACGAGATCATCTTCACCAAGGATTTGCCACTAGCCGTGTCGGAGATTGAGGAGCTCGGGCTGCACCTCAAGAACTGGAACGGCGTGAGCAAAATCTCAATTGCCGCGAGCTCAACTGGCGACTTGCAGTGGCTTGTGGACAAGAAGGTGAACGGCTCAGAAAAGCTAATTGAGCGAGTATCGGGCAGAACCTTCCGCCTCTCTTCTGGGGCTTTTTGGCAGGTTCACACCGATGCGCCAACCGCGCTAACTCAATCAGTGATCTCAATGACCAAGGTCTTGGGGCTTGACCCGGCAAAGCACAACCTTGACCTCTACGCGGGCGCGGGGCTGTTTAGCGCGACCGTTTCACAGAGCTATTCCGGCGCTCGCTTTACTGCGGTTGAGTCAAGCAAGCAGGCTGTTGCTGACGGCGAGCGGTCGACCAAAGATCTCTCAGATCTAACCTTTGTCAAGTCAGATGTTTTGGAGTTTCTAAAGCGAGCAAAACCTGAATACGACACAGTGATCATGGATCCGCCTCGCTCGGGAGCGGCCGGAAAGGTGATTGCTGCCCTTACCAAGCTAGCTCCGCGAAACATAATTTATGTTGCTTGCGACCCGGTGGCACTGGCTCGTGACGTGAAGTTGCTTGCCGCTGCGGGTTACCAGATTAGGGGACTGGAAGCTTTCGCTATCTTCCCTCACACGCACCACTTTGAGTGTGTTTTGGCGCTCTCTCGGCAGTAGCCTAGGCAAC
>CAYTOH010000045.1:0-7351 GCA_964439375.1 uncultured Aquiluna sp. | reverse complement strand
AATAGCCGTTCAAGTCGACCGGGGAGTCACCGACGAAAACATCTCGTCACTTGCGAAGGCAGGAGCCACTACATTCGTTGCCGGCTCTGCGGTATTCAAGGCCCTGGACAGAAATTCGAAGATTGCTGAGCTTAGGGCTTTGGCTGAGGCTGGTCACCACGGGTAACCTATAGCCCATGAAATCATTCGACCAGCTTTATGCGGAGCTATCGCAAAAAGCGCTTGACATGCCAACCGGGTCCAAAAGCGCAGAGCTACTGAATGCTGGAATCCATGAAATCGGAAAAAAGATTGTGGAGGAGGCTGCGGAACTCTGGATGGCAGCAGAGCACGAGTCGGATGAAGCAGTGGCGCTAGAGGCCTCACAGCTGATTTACCACCTCCAACTAGCCCTAATCGCTAGAGGGATACCGCTTTCCGCGGTGGAAGAGAGGCTATAAATGCTTAGGGTCGCCGTTCCGAACAAGGGCATTCTCTCTGACTCAGCAATTTCAATGCTGAAAGAGGCGGGGTACTCGGTTAGACGGGATGCCCAAGAGCTTCACCTAGTTGATGACGTGAATCAGATTGAATTTTTCTATCTGCGGCCTCGCGACATTGCCACATACGTCGGCGCCGGTTCTTTGGATGTTGGCCTAACTGGTTTTGACCTCCTGCAAGATTCCGAATCGAAAGCTGAGGAGATTGCCGATCTTGGATTTGGACAATCCACTTTGCGCTTCGCCGCTCCGAAGGAAAGTGGATTGCGGGAGGTAACTGACTTGCAAGGAAAGCGTCTGGCAACCGCCTACCCGAAGCTCATGCAGAACTATCTTGCAAGCCACGGGGTTGCTGCGACGATTATCAAGCTGGATGGCGCTGTTGAATCGGCTGTCAAGCTTGGAGTTGCCGATGCGGTGGCGGATGTCGTATCGACGGGCAATACTCTTCGCAAAGCTGGCTTAGCGGTATTCGGACCGGTAATTCTTTCCTCAACCGCACGACTTATTGCAGCTCCAGGCAAAGCGGAGCTTGCGGCAAAACTATTGCGCAGACTCCAGGGCGTGATAGTCGCGCGCGAGTATGTGATCTTTGACTACGACTGCCCAAAACACCTGGTCGAGACTGCAACCGCGGTAACGCCCGGAATCGAGTCTCCAACCATTTCGCCGCTTGCTGACCAAGATTGGGTTGCAGTTAGGGCACTTGTGAAGGCCGATCAGACCAACCAGGTTATGGATGAGCTTTACGCACTTGGGGCGCGTGCCATTCTGGTCAGCGCAATACACGCCGCGAGGATCTAGTGCCTACCACACGTGTGATTCCTTGTCTCGATGTCTCAAACGGCAGGGTGGTAAAGGGAGTTAACTTCCAGAATCTACGGGACAGTGGGGACCCGGTAGAGCTTGCAAGTAACTATTACCTCCAGGGTGCTGACGAGATAACTTTCTTGGATGTTTCAGCAACGATCGAGAATCGTGGCACGACCCTTGAGATGGTGACTCGCTGCGCTGAACAAATCTTCATTCCTCTCACGGTGGGTGGTGGAATTCGCACCCTTGAGGATGTTTCAACCCTTCTAGCAAATGGAGCAGACAAGGTTTCGGTGGGTTCCGCAGGCATTGCTAGACCGGAACTACTTTCCGAGATAGCAGCCGAACACGGCAATCAGGTCCTTGTTATCTCGCTGGACATCAAGCGCGGCCCAACAAAAAGTGGATTCTCCGTTACGAGTCACGGTGGTCAAAGACTCACCGAGTTGGATGCGTTTGAGTGGATACGCAAAGTAATTGATCTGGGCGCGGGGGAGCTGCTACTAAACAGCATCGATGCCGATGGAACCAAGAACGGCTTTGATTTAGAGCTCATCGGAAAGGTTAGGCAGTTCACCACGGTACCTGTTATCGCCTCTGGGGGTGCTGGTCAGATTGAGCATTTTGTGGCCGCTGCCAATGCCGGTGCCGACGCGCTTTTGGCGGCGAGTGTCTTCCACGAGAACATCTTTACGATTGCAGATGTGAAAAATGCGCTGAGTGAAAATGGGGTGATGGTTCGATGAGAGAGGTCCAGCTAGAGACTCTTCGTTACGACGAGGCTGGCTTAGTGCCGGTAATCACTCAAGATGCAGCTACCAAAGAGGTGCTGATGCTGGCTTGGGCAACCAAGCAAACCCTAGCTGAGAGCATTGAAACCAAAAGAATGGTCTACTTCTCCAGGTCCAGAAATCAGCGCTGGTTGAAAGGTGAAACCAGTGGCAATTTTCAAGAGATCGTCTCGCTCGCTCAAGACTGCGATGGGGATTCAATATTGGCTTTGGTTCAAACCCATGGACCCGCTTGCCACAACGGCACTAACACTTGTTTCTTGGAGGCCTAATGCTCTCCTACAGCGAAGTCTTGGAGCTTGCGGGCAACTACAACGTTGTGCCGTTGACCAAGCGGCTTTTCGCCTCCACGGAGACTCCTTTGGGGGTTTACCAAAAACTCTGCGGGACACGGCCCAACACCTTTTTGCTTGAGTCTGCCGAGCAGGGAGTTTGGGGTCGGTATTCGTTTATTGGAGTGGCTTCTAGGGGGCAGCTGGTTGTCCAAGACTCAAAGGCCAGCTTCGCCGGTGGAAGTGCCCTGCCGAACGCGCAAATACTGCCCGAAGACCCGCTCGTTGCGCTAGAAACTTTGCAACAGGCCTGGCAATCTGCCCCCTCTGATGTGCCGCTTATCTCTGGACTTGTGGGGTTCGTCTCCTGGGGAGCCGTGAACCTTATTGAGAGTCTTCCTGAGTCCGGGCCTCGTGATTATAAAGTTCCGCTACTGGCCTTCAATCAGTTTTCCGAACTAGTGGTTATGGACCACAAGTCTTCCGAACTTCTACTTGTGAGCGTGATCTTCGTCGATGGCAGTGATCTTCGCAATTCTTACGATGCGGCCGTGCTCAACCTCGAGCGCCTTGAGGCTCAGTTGCGCGCTCCAACTGCATCAATGATTTCTGAACCAAATTGGCCTGCACCTGAATTCACCAAGCGCACAGAGCCCGAAAACTTTTTACAGCAGGTGGAAAAGGCCAAAGAACACGTTCGAAAAGGTGATGTTTTTCAGGTTGTTATTTCGCAGCGCTTTGACCAAAAGATTGAGTCGGATGCGGTTGATGTCTATCGCGCAATGCGAGCCATTAATCCAAGCCCGTATATGTACTTGACCCGCTGGCAGGATGAGGCGGGAGAGTTTTCAATTGTGGGCTCGTCTCCGGAGGCATTAGTTAAAGTAGCCGGGCGACAGGCAATAACGCACCCGATTGCAGGCTCTAGACCTCGCAGCTCTGACACCGCAAAGGACATTGCCCTGGCGGAAGAACTGCTTGCCGATGCAAAGGAGCAGAGCGAGCATCTGATGTTGGTTGACTTAGCTCGAAATGACTTACTCAAAGTCTGCAATCCCAGTTCTCTTAGAGTCACCGAGTTCATGCAGGTACACCGCTTCAGCCATGTCATGCACTTAGTCTCGACCGTCGAGGGTGAGTTGCGAGAAGGATTCGGGCCAGTCGCGGCTCTCAGGGCGACTTTCCCTGCGGGAACTCTCTCCGGTGCACCTAAGCCCAGAGCACTCGAGATCATTCATGATCTAGAACCCAGTTACCGAGGGATATTCGGGGGTGTTGTCGGCTACTTTGATTTTGAGGGTAACGCTGACCTCGCCATTGCCATCCGCACCGCATTGATTCGCGATGGAGTAGCCAGGATTCAAGCTGGGGCAGGAATTGTGCTGGACTCAATTCCTGCGAGTGAATACGCCGAAACCGAAGCGAAAGCTGCGGTTGTACTGCGGGCTGTGGCGGCAGCTGATGGGATGAGAAATGCGAAGTAGTTTAGGTACCCTAGCCCTCGTAAACGCTCTTCTCTGGGTTTTGGTCAACGTGGGCTGGCTCAACGTTGGTTCGGAGCAGCTGACTGGATCACAGCTAAACAACGTCTTCAATCTGCTACCGGCTATTTCGCTATTGATGCTGTTCATCTCCGCCTACAAGAGATTCCAGCGCAGCCTTTGGATTGGTTCAGGGCTAGTCTCTGCCTTGGTTGCTGTTGTGATCCTCACGTCGGATTTTGCGAAGAGTCCTGCGGTTGTCGAAATCCTCGAGGGTCTAACCGGGATACAAAATGCAACACCGGCCGATGCCGGATTGATTATCACTGCAGGGCCAATGGTTTGGGCGAGTCTTGTCGTGAGCTTTGTGACTCTAGTCCTATCACTTTTCATGGCAGCGCGGCCGCCACAGCATCAGGTCGTTGAAAAGGAGCAAAAAATCGAGGACAACCGCTCGCTTTGGGATGAGCAAGAGTAGCCGATTGATAGAATTTGAAAGTTACGAAAGAGGAGAGCATGTCTCACAGCACTGAAGAACCTGGCCACGGCCACTCAATTGCAGCCTGGACCACAGTCATCATTGTGATTGTTGCTTTCTCCATCGGAACCTTCTTCTTTTTCCTAGAGAACCCCCCGTTTGTAATCGCCTCCGCAGTGCTTGCTGTTGCGGGTGTTGTGGCGGGCGTCGTGCTCAAGAAGATGGGCTACGGAGTCGGCGGAAAGCACACCAAGAGCCACTAGTGCTCGACGGCCTTTTTCAACAAGCCCTAGCCGCCTCAACAAGGCGTCAGGCGACAATCTCTGACTCTGACCTCATGGCCAGGATTCAAGCTCTTCCCCCAGCATTGGATGCCTATTCCGCCCTGGCGCCGGGAGAGCACATAAAGCTGATTGCTGAGATAAAGAGGGCAAGTCCCTCAAAAGGTTTTCTCGCTGAGATCCCAAGCGCTGCAGATCAGGCCAGAGTTTATGAATCCTCAGGAGCCAATGCGATCTCGGTCCTGACGGAGGAGAGTGGATTCAACGGCTCTCTTGAAGACTTGATCCATGCACGAACAGCCGTGCAGATACCGCTGCTGCGCAAGGACTTTATTTCCACCGAATATCAAGTCCTCGAGGCGAGAGCTGCGGGAGCTGACTTTGTTCTTCTAATTTTGGCCTGGTTGCCAGAACAGCGTTTTACCCAGCTTTATGATTTCGCCCACCAACTCGGCCTTGGTGTTCTCGTAGAGACTCATACCCTCGAGGAAATAGCTATTGCAAATTCAGTCGGTGCTCGCCTAATTGGCATCAACACCAGAAATCTTGAGACCTTTGCAACCGACCTTGCTTTGTTTGAACAGATGGCAGGCGCTCTCTCTATCGATGCAATCAAGGTTGCTGAATCTTCGGTGAAGAGTAGATCGGACGTAATTCGCTACCGCTCTGCGGGGGCAGACGTTGTTTTAGTTGGCGAAGCCCTCGTTACGGGAAACCCGGAACTGCTAATCCCGCAGTTCACTTCGGTTTAGGATTCATGAATGAATCCGAAGCTCTCAGAACAGGTTGGCCCCTATTTCGGCGAGTTCGGTGGGCGTTTTGTCCCCGAGCCGCTGATTGCAGCTCTAGATGAACTGGACGCCACCTACCAGCATGCTCGAAATGAGCCGAGCTTCATCGCGGAATTGGCTGAGCTTCACAAGACTTACACTGGCAGGCCCTCAATCATCACCGAGGCCCAAAGATTCGCTTCACACTTCGGTAATTTGCGGGTGTTTCTCAAGCGAGAAGATCTGAATCACACCGGCAGTCACAAGATAAACAATGTGATGGGCCAGGCACTCCTTGCTAAGCGAATGGGAAAGAAACGCATCATCGCCGAAACTGGTGCTGGCCAGCACGGAGTTGCCTCTGCTACGGCAGCGGCCTTTTTTGGCCTTGAGTGCGTCGTTTACATGGGAGAGGTTGACACTCAGCGTCAGGCCTTGAACGTTGCACGCATGAGGCTCCTGGGCGCAGAGGTCGTTGCCGTGAAGACTGGTTCTCGAACACTCAAGGACGCTATCAATGAGGCCTTGCGCGACTGGGTCGCGAATGTCGAAACCACGCACTATCTGCTTGGCACTGTTGCAGGACCTCACCCCTTCCCAACCATGGTCAGAGATTTCCACAGCGTGATTGGCAAAGAGTCGAAGCTTCAGCTTCAAGAACTAATCGGGGGCCTGCCAACCGCGGTTGCGGCATGTGTTGGTGGCGGCTCGAATGCAATTGGTATTTTCCATGCCTTCCTAGATGATCCCGAGGTTCAGCTGTGGGGCTTTGAAGCGGCTGGCGATGGAATCGACACACCGATGCACGCGGCAACCTTGTCAAAGGGTGTTCCCGGCGTTCTGCATGGAGCGCGCAGCTACATGCTGCAAGATGAAGACGGGCAAACCAGTGAGTCCCACTCCATCTCCGCTGGATTGGATTACCCGGGAGTGGGCCCAGAACATTCCTGGCTTAAGGACCTTGGGCGCGCCAATTACCTTGGAGTCACCGATGCGCAGGCAATGGAGGCGATGAAGCTTCTGAGTCAAACAGAGGGCATTATTCCGGCCATTGAAACAGCCCATGCGCTGGCGGGCATCGAACATCTTTCAAAGGTGCTACCAGCGGGTAGTTCGGTCTTGGTTAACCTTTCCGGCAGGGGAGATAAAGACATGGAGACTGCTGGAAGATACTTCGGACTGTTGGGGACCAATGAGTAAGGTCAGCGAAGTTCTGCAGTCCAACAAGGCAGCAGGTCGAGGCACTTTGGTTGGTTATTTTCCAGCCGGCTACCCGACAGTCGAGGATTCGGTAAATTCCCTCGTCGCAATGGCTGAGGGTGGTTGCGATGTATTAGAAATCGGTGTTCCCTACTCAGATCCGGTAATGGATGGCCTGGTCATTCAGCAGGCGACCGAAACCGCGCTAACCAATGGGTTCAGGCTCAACCAGCTATTCGATGTCTTTTCAGCAGTTCGTGAACGAGTCGAAACTCCCATACTTATCATGAGCTACTGGAACCCAGTACTGCGATACGGGGTTGAGAGGTTCGCCAATGACCTAAAGCAAGCTGGTGCCCAAGGCATGATTACCCCGGACCTGATTCCAGACGAAGCTGCAAGTTGGTTAGCAATCTCCGATCAGCTTGATTTGGATCGGGTCTTTTTGGTAGCTCCCTCAAGTTCAGATGCTCGAGTGTCACAAAACTCGGACATTTCAAAAGGATTTGTTTACTCAGTCTCAACAATGGGCATCACGGGAGAGCGAGCCAAGCTTGACGAGCTAGCTCGCTCAGTGGTGGGAAGGGTGAAGCAAGTTTCCGACACTCCAACGTGCGTTGGCGTAGGAATTTCCACTCCAGAGCAGGTTCGAGAGGTGAACACCTACGCCGATGGCGCGATCGTTGGAACTGCCTTTGTGAAGGCATACCAGTCGGGAGGCCTCGAGGCGTTGCGCCTAAAGACCAACGAGCTAGCCCTCGGCGTAGGATAAGCACGTGATTTTTT
>CAYTOH010000044.1:0-7425 GCA_964439375.1 uncultured Aquiluna sp. | reverse complement strand
TTCATGACCACACCTAGCTCGCTTTGAGAAGGTGCGTAGTGCCACGATACTGAACCAACAACAGCTCTCGCTTGCTTTTGCCAAAGGTTTTTATAACAATTTGTAACCGCTTACAGTTTTTACAAAACTGAACCGTAAACGAAGGTCAGTTTTTTGGAACTAATCCGAGCTCCGGGGTGGCTGTAACGGCAATGGGATCGCAGATCTCGCCTACGAATTTTCCACCCACTTCATTTACAAAACCAAGCAGGAACCAATCACCTTGCGGCTTTTGAACAAGCCTCGCTGCGTAAACCAAATTAGTCTCAAAAGCCCTTGCTCGCCTGAAATCTATGCCAGTTAGGTCTGGGTTACAGCTGACCGAGTAACTTGCGTCGCGTTGCCCAAACGTTTTTTGGCGTTCAGGTGAGAGCTCTCTCCAGCCACAGCAAAACAACACAATTGGGACTCCGTCAACTACCTCAAACTGGAACACTTCTAGTTGTCCAAAATCATCGCCAGGTTCTGTAAGCGGTTGCACAACCTCCCAATTGAGCATGTCTTGCGAAATCGCATGTCCCATAACTCCCCTGGTACGTGGATTTCCATGATTAGCCCGAGCGGTGACAAGCATGTGCCACTTTCCATCCCGCTCCGACTTAAAGACCCAGGGGTCTCTCCAGGCTTGGTCGTGCCAAATGCTCTTATCTAATAGCTCGTACCACCTCGGGTCTGCAACAACCATGGGTTGGGCAGATAGCTTTTGCCAGGTGATCAAGTCATCAGAGACTGCGGCACCAACGGATTGAATGTCTCCACCGTCTTCTCGCGATGTGCCCGTGTAATACATCCACCATCGACCATCATCACCCTTCACGACCGAGCCAGTCCAGGTGGTCCAGGAATCAAAAGCTGGGGATTCCGAAGGGGTGAGGGCGTCAGGAAGAATCTCCCAGTTAATCAAATCCTTAGAGATGGCATGCCCAATGCTGGGATTCCTGTGCCTTCGGTTTGGGTCATACAAACCTTTGGATGCGCAGAGGTAAAACGCGTGACAAACATCACCATCCCAGACGTACCAACTGTCCCAAATCCATCTGTCGGGAAGTGCAATGGCCATTGAGTTTACCTCCGAGTCAATTGCCTCAATGATAGGCTTCGAGCATTCCCAAGGCCCCCATAGCTCAGGGGATAGAGCACCGCCCTCCGGAGGCGGGAGCGCAGGTTCGAATCCTGCTGGGGGCGCTAACTGTTTAGATAATCTGCCAATTGCTTCATTGCCATGAATCGGTGTGAGTAGGCATTTTTGATCTCGGGATTGAGCTCTGCAGCTGTCATCTCAAAGCCTTCGGGTATGAACACCGGGTCATAACCAAAGCCGCCCTCACCCAAAGCTTCAAAAGCGAGTCGCCCCGGCCATACCCCTGTGAAAGAAACCTCACCTTCGGGGCCTGCCAGTGCAACCGTGCACACAAAGCTGGCTGCCCTGTGCTCCAGGGGAATATCGACCATTTGGGCGAGCAGAAGGTCACGATTAGCTTTGTCCGAACGCGTTCCTGACCAGATTGCAGAGAAGATCCCGGGAGCTCCACCCATGACCTCAACTGCTATTCCAGAATCATCGGCAAAGCTCGGTTTGCCAGTTGCCCTGAAAGCTGCTCGGGCCTTGATCAGGGCATTCTCAAGAAAGCTCGCGCCACTCTCGACTGGCTCTGGGCCACAGTATCCACTAACTTCAACCAGGCCTTCAAGAATGCTCCGCGCCTCAGCTAGTTTGTGGCTGTTTCCGGTCGCAAAAACTAGCTCATTCATATAGCCAATGACTCCCCAAGTGCCTCTCGCTGAGCAGCAGCAAGCTCTGCACAGGATGCGACCGCTAGTTCAAGTAATTGATCCAGTTCTTCTTTCGAAAAGGGCTGAGCCTCGGCAGTGCCCTGGACTTCCACAAAAAGTCCTCGACCGGTGACGACTACGTTCATGTCCGTCTCTGCTCGAACGTCCTCGACGTACTCGAGGTCGGTAACCGCGACACCGTCAACCACCCAGACAGAAACAGCCGCAACTGTGTCGAAAATGGGCTTTGCTGACTTAGAAATGAAGCCCTCCTGCTTTGCACAGTTCAGAGCATCGACGAGAGCTACAAATGCACCAGTGATTGCCGCGGTGCGAGTTCCGCCATCAGCCTGAATAACATCGCAATCTAAAACTATCGTGTTCTCACCAAGGGCCTTGAAGTCAATAACCGCCCGCAGTGATCGGCCAATCAATCGGGAGATCTCGTGGGTTCTGCCGCCGATTTTGCCCTTAACGGCTTCGCGGTCACTGCGAGTATTGGTGGCTCTCGGCAACATCGCATACTCCGATGTAATACAGCCCTCACCTGAGTCTTTCTTGAACCTGGGTACACCCGGAGTGAAGGATGCGTTGCACAAAACCTTGGTGTGACCAAAGCTAACTAGAACTGAGCCCTCGGCATGGATTGTGTAGTTTCGCTCAATCGTTACTGGTCTCATCTGATTAGGCAATCTGCCCTGTGGTCTAGTCAATTGGAGCCTTTCGCTCTAGGTGTCTAACTCCTGAGACCTCTGGCCCAAGGAATCTCTTTGCCAATAACTCAAATTCCGCAGCATCGCCGGAAGCAAAGAATGAGTAGGTCGGGATCGAGTTTGATGGTGCAAGAAGATCATGCTCGGTCAGAGTTTTGAATACATCGTTTGCCGTCTCATCGGCCGATGAAACGAGATTAACTCCATCCCCCATCACGTAGGAGATTGCAGCCTGCAACAGCGGATAGTGAGTGCAGCCCAAGACCACGGTGTCAACTCCAGCGCTTGTCAATGGTGCCAAGTACTGCTCCGCAGCAGCCAGGAGTTCAGGACCCGAGGTCACCCCACGTTCGACAAAATCAACAAATGCTGGACAAGCAGCAGAGGTGATTTGGATATCAACCGCAGCCGCAAATGCATCTTCATAGGCTTTTGATGTAATCGTTGCCGTGGTTCCAATCACCCCAACCTTGCGATTCCTCGAGCTCGCAACGGCCCTACGAGTTGCGGGTTGTATTACCTCAACCACTGGAACTCCAAGTTTGGCGGTGTAACGCTCTCGAGCATCCCTTAGTACGGCAGCACTTGCAGAGTTACAAGCGATGACTAACAACTTAACGCCTGACTCCACGAGCTCATCCATCACTGCTAGAGCTAGCTCTCTTACTTCCGAGATGGGTTTTGGGCCATAGGGAGAGTTTTTGGTATCGCCGACATAGGTGATGGACTCGTGCGGGAGCTGGTCAATAATCGCCCGAGCTACAGTGAGGCCGCCGACGCCTGAGTCGAAAACACCTATCGGCCTTGAGTCCATTTGGTAAGTCTATGGCTCAGAGCCAAGGCTCAGTAGGCTTGAGCTGTGTCAGTCGCACTACTCACCGATCGCTATGAACTAACAATGGTTCAGGCTGCACTTGCATCGGGCAAGGCAGAGCGCCCCTGTGTGTTTGAGGTTTTCGCCCGTCAATTGCCCGCTGGCCGCCGATACGGAGTCGTCGCCGGAACTGCCCGAGTAATCGATGCAATCCACAACTTTAGATTCACTGATGAGCAGATGAGTTTCCTTGTTGAGGAAAAGGTCGTGGACCAGAGGACAGCTCAGTGGCTAGCCGACTATCGCTTTCGAGGAAGCGTGTCTGGCTATCGCGAAGGCGAGATCTACTTCGGAGGCTCACCGGTTCTAACCGTTGAAGGCGGCTTTGCAGAAGCTGTTGTTCTTGAAACGGTCATTCTTTCAATTTTGAACTTCGATAGCGCCGTTGCATCAGCTGGAGCAAGAATGCGAAGTGCCGCCTCGAACCGCTTCTTAGCCGAAATGGGCAGCCGAAGAACTCATGAGCAGGCTGCAGTGAGTGCCGCCCGAGCCGCATACCTGGTGGGCTTCGACGCAACTAGCAACCTCGAAGCTGGCGCGATGTACGGAATCCCGACCATGGGTACCAGTGCCCATTCGTTCACACTGCTTCACGACACAGAGGACCAGGCTTTCCAGGCTCAGCTGTCTGCCTTAGGAACCGAGACGACTCTATTGGTGGACACCTTCGACGTCGAAAGAGCTGTTAGGAGTGCCGTGGCGCTCTCAGGAGGCAAGCTCGGTGCTGTTCGCTTGGATTCGGGGGATTTGGTGCAATCTGCCATCGAGGTTCGGGCCCTTCTTGATTCATTGGGCGCCACCCAGACTCGCATTACGGTGACAAGTGATCTGGATGAGTTCACTATTGCCGCGCTGGCGCAAGCTCCAGTGAACAGCTACGGAGTGGGAACTTCTTTGGTTACCGGATCGGGAAGCCCTACCGCTGGCTTTGTGTACAAACTCGTGTCCCACTACGATGGCAACTCTTGGGTTGATGTCGCAAAAAAGTCACCGAACAAAGCTTCTCGCGGTGGAAAAAAGGCAGCTTTCCGCCTCACCGAAAATGGTGTAGCGATTAAAGAGATTGTTGGCTCCACCGCCGAGGGCCGGGCGCTGCAAATCGAATTCATCAAACAAGGCAATGTCATTACCTCAGACCAAAAAGCGGCGCTTGTCGACGCCCGCGTTCACCATAAGTTTGCAATTAGTGAACTGCCAGCGGGAGCGTTGCGCCTTTCAAAAGGTGAACCCGCAATCCCAGTTGAGTTTGCCTAGTCCTTTTTGAGGCTCTCGTAAATTTCTTGGCAGGTTGGGCAAACTGGGAACTTTTGAGGGTCTCGAGATGGCACCCAAACTTTCCCACAGAGTGCCTCAACTGCGTTTCCCATTACGGCTGACTCAACAATCTTGTTCTTCTTCACATAGTGCGAATAGCGCTCGTGGTCGCCACTTTGATAGTCGACCGATTCCTCGGTTAGGGTCTGTCCTAAGGGCTGCGTTTCCATGTCGTTAGTTTAGATCTGCAGCGTTACCCAAGGTAACCGCAAAGGTCAGTAGTGATTCGCCTCGCAACGCTTCCACCTCAACCTTGGCGCCTGCCGGCTGGGCCCTGACAACTGCAGTTAGGTCACTCGCACCATTGATTCTTTGGCCATCAAAGCTGACAATCACATCGCCAACCCGCATACCTGCAACCTCAGCCGCTCCCCCTGGAGTAAGTCGATCGATGTATGCACCCGTAGAGAAGGACGAGTTTGCTTGCGGATTGTCCCGAACCAGGGCACCAAGCAAACCATGGGTCGCCGATCCGGTCTCCATGATTTCTGTTGCAATTCGGTTTGCGGTATTGGCCGGAATTGCGAACCCGACGCCGATGCTGCCAGATTCCCCATTACCGGCGGTTGCAATTGCAACGTTGATGCCGATTAGCTTGCCGTCCGAGTCCACCAGAGCCCCTCCGGAATTGCCAGGGTTGATGGCGGCATCAGTTTGAATCACCTGAATGCTGATTGGGGCAGCTCCTGAACCTGTCCAGAACTGAAGTCCGCTGTCTCCATTAACTTCAGAGCTCGCAACCTGAATGGTTCGGTTTAGCGCGGAAACTATTCCCTGGGTGACGGTAGAAGCGAGGCCCAGAGGGGCTCCAATCGCAACAACGTCCTGACCCACATTCAAGTTGGATGAATCCGCAAACTCGACGGGCTTCAGGCCGGTGGCGGAAATCTTGATGACAGCTAAGTCGTAAACAGGGTCGAACCCAACCAGCCTGGCTCGGTAAACCTCTCCAGTGGATAGCCTCGCGGAAATGTTGGCATTCTCGGTCAATCCGCTAAGCGTGACAACGTGAGCGTTGGTGAGAATGAACCCGTCCTCTGTCAAAATCACTCCAGATCCGGAGCCAGATTGAATGTTTGAGTTAACCGACAGGGTCACCACTGAAGGCGCTGCCTCAGCTGCTGCACCTGTAACCCAATTCACTCTCTCGGTTTGATACACAACTATTGGCGCTGTCTTTCTCAAAGACAATTACGAAAGCGTAAACGAGGTAGAGGCAATCACTCCGCCGACAATCGCCGTGCTGAGAGCCAATAATGCAACACCAAGAGGCCTAAAGATTTTGCTTGGCTTCTTCGGCTGCACCTGAACCGGAGCCCTATAGGCCGGCGTAACAATAAACTGCGCATCTGAGGATCTGTTCCACTGAGACATTTATCGCCTTTCGTTGCTACAGATTATTGGTAGCAACCCTGGTGATTTTATGGATTATTCCTGAACAGAGCCTCCACGTCGCTAGCAAATTCTCATTACGACACCAAAAGAGTCTTGCGCGGTGGGTCAAAAACTTCGAGGTCGACAGTATTGCTGGTGAGTGTCCAGCTGGCGGCTTCCAGAACCCATGAGGAAGTCCTCTTGTAATCAACCTCGTAGGTGACCCGCGCTTTCCCCCAAACAATTCCTGGCGTGGTGAAGAACTTTGAAACGTTGCTACCCCCAGCCGAATCACCATCTGAAAACACCCAGTTAACTCCAACCGCTCTAAATCGAATGGTTGCTGGCTCCCCGAGCAACTGTCCGGTGACTGTTTTTGCCATCGCATCGACTTCGAAGACAACTGGCTCAAAACTTTCTGGACGTTGCCTGGAGAGCAAGCGAGCCACTGGGCGCTCTAGGTGGGCGGTAAAGATGTCCGATAACTCTTCAGTGATTGTCCTGAGCCGGGCGGGGTCTGGGATTGGATCGCCGATACACAATCTCGTGCCAACATCAATCCATGCGGAAATCACTGTCAAAGTCGGGATATCAATTGTTCCGTTGGCATAAAAAGTGCACAGTCGTTTCGGACTAGCATTCGTAGCTCCAGTCCCTGTGGTCCGATCGATGGTCGTCGAATCACATAGGGAAAAACTTCCAGGCGTGCTGCTGGAACATGTCGAGCCACAGCCACCAAGTGCCGCTTTTGTCACATCGCAGGAGCCCATAAGCAACATGGAAACAAGTGTCTCGACTAGCATCTGCCAACCTCCTGGATCTGGGAGATCAGCTTCGGAGTGCTCGGGGTGAAGTCGACTTGCATTAGGAGCTTCTGAATTGGCCTGTCAATTGTGACTTCCTCTCCTTGGGAGTCAAAGAATTGAACTGAAGAAACATCAAGGCAACTAACGACTTGATTCGCCCCGCTGATTCTGGTCTCCGTAAATGATGAAGACCCCAGCTGCTGCCAACCCAGTTCAACTAGCAGCTTTTGCGACTCCATCGCTTGACGAAGTGCTGATCCGGTAAGTGTTGTTTGCAGATGTCCGTTTGAGGCTGATTGAGCGTACTGATCAAGAACTAACTGATACTGAGAAACTTCGCTGGCACAGCCTGATAAAAGAAGCGGTAGGACAAGGGTCGATTTCATGGCATCAAGCTAAATCAACCTGAAAAACTGTGCTGAACACTTTCCACAGGAAAGTGAAAAGGGCTCCAGATTTCTCTGGAGCCCTTTTCACTTTGGTTGCGGGGGCAGGATTTGAACCTACGACCTCCGGGTTATGAGCCCGGCGA
>CAYTOH010000043.1:0-7645 GCA_964439375.1 uncultured Aquiluna sp. | reverse complement strand
GGAGTATCGGGCCTTTGGGGCAGATATGTCGACAACGACGCAGGCAACCCTGAGCGTTACTTAGTTCACCTGTACCAAGGGGGCATTGGTCTTCCTGACAAGGAGTACTACACAGACGAGAAGTATCAAGAGATTCGCGACGCATACGTGCCTCACATCGCGAAGATGCTTGAGCTCGCAGGCTGGGACGCAGAATCCGCCAAGAAGAGCGCTCAGAGCATTTTTGCGTTTGAAACCAAACTTGCGAGCAAGCACTGGGGCCGAGTCGAGTCAAGAGATGCCGAAAAGACCTACAACCTGAAGAGCTTTGCAGACCTCAAGTCTTTGAGCCCTCAGATCAACTGGGATTCATACCTTGCAGGCGCGAGCCTTAAGGATTCATTACTCGAATGGAATGTAGTGATGATGCCCTCCTTCTTCGAGGGGCTCTCATCGCTACTAGCTGAGACAGATCTAGAGATCTTGAAGCTGTGGCTTAGTTTGGTGCTCACTCGCTCCTATGCACCATATCTTTCGAGCGCATTTGTCGACGAGAGATTTGCTTTTTATGGCGCAAAGCTCACCGGGCAACCAGAGAATAGACCGCGCTGGAAGCGCGGAGTCGCTCTCGTTGAAGGCAGCGTTGGCGAGGCAATCGGACAGCTCTACGTTGCAAAGCATTTCCCACCCGCTGCCAAGGCGCAGATGGATGAGCTTGTTGGTTACCTAATCCAGGCCTATGAGCAGAGCATTAAAGATCTCGACTGGATGAGCGATGAGACAAAGCTCAAAGCTTTGGAGAAGCTATCCAAATTCACTCCAAAGATTGGCTATCCCTCGAAGTGGAAAGACTATTCCTCAATCGAGATTGATCGAAATGATCTTGTGACTAACGTTGCCAATGTCTCAAGTTGGGAGTTTGACTACCACGCCAACAAGATTGGTTCCCCAATTGATCGCGAAGAGTGGCACATGACTCCTCAGACGGTCAACGCCTACTACAACCCAGGACTAAACGAAATCGTTTTCCCTGCCGCAATTCTCCAACCCCCATTTTTCTCGCCAGAGGCTGACCCTGCTATGAACTTTGGTGGCATTGGCGCGGTTATCGGTCACGAGATTGGCCACGGTTTTGACGACCAAGGATCAAAGTATGACGGTGATGGAAAGTTGGTCTCGTGGTGGACCGAGGCAGACCGAAAAGCCTTTGAAGAGAGAACCGGCTCCCTCATTGCTCAATACTCAGAGCTGTCCCCATCCCAGCTCGATGATAAGTACAAGGTCAACGGAGAGCTCACCATTGGTGAGAACATCGGTGACCTTGGCGGCCTAGGCATTGCCTGGAAGGCATACCTTCTCTTCCTTGACGGAAAAGAGCCACCAGTTATTGATGGCTTCACCGCTGCCCAGCGCTTTTTGATGTCTTGGGCGCAGTGCTGGAGAGGAATCAGCAGAGACGAGATCGCGATTCAGCGCCTGGCCACCGACCCGCACTCTCCTGCCGAGTTCAGGTGCAACCAGGTTGTCAAGAACCTCGAGGTCTACTATGAGGCATTCGGGGTGACTGAAGCCGACGAGATGTACCTAGCTCCAGAGAAGCGCGTTGTGATCTGGTGAAACTCTGGTTTCGCATCCTCTATGTGATCCTGACCTATCGCAAGCGCTCCAAGCTCAGGATCGACGAGGTCTCGAGCATTACCTTGAGGGTCTGGCCGACTGACCTTGACGTCTATAGACACATGAACAACGGCGTGTTTTTGACCTTGATGGACATTGGTCGCTTTGACCAGGGACTTAGAACAGGGTTCTGGCAGAAGTGGAAAAAACTTGGGTGGTATCCGATCGTTGTCAATTCAACAATCAGCTACCGCAAATCCCTCGAGCCCTGGCAGAAGTTCGACATCGAAACCAAGGTGTTGGGTTGGGACGACATCGCCTATTACATAGAGCAGCGTTTTGTCAGGAACGGCGAAATTTATGCTCGGGCAATTATGCGAGGCCGATTCCTCAAGCGCAGCTGGGGAATCTTGACTCCGCAAGAAGTCATGGAAGGTTCAGGCGGTTGGCCAGGGGAAACGCCCGTGCTTCCCGAGTGGGTGGTTAGGTGGGCGAACGATGTCCAGCTTCCCAAGGGAAAAGAGCCAGCTCCAAGTAATTGGGACTAACCCTTAGCTCCTGGCCAGCGGCACTGAGCGATCGCATCCTCGATTGAGTTCAGCAGTAGGTCGTGAGTCTCAGGGTGCTTCTCCATGTATTTCACTGTGTAGGAGCAAACCGGAACCACCTTCTCTTTACCGCGCGCACGAATGTCAGCAAGTGAATCCCGAAGCAAAATTGCGGCCAGGTTCTTTCCCTGGTGCTCTGGATTAACTTCGGTGTGAACTAGGTGAATTTCTCCGGGCCTCAGGCTGTAGTCCATCAGCCCAACGCGCTCCTGATCAAGGTAAATCTCATATCGATGGTTTTGCTCATCGTGGATCACGTTTGGATTCATGCTGTTAACCTTCTAAGGTGCCAATAAATCGAGTGCTCTTTGGGGACAATCTCCCACTGCTCCAATCTATGCCCTCTGAGAGTTTTCAGCTGATTTACATCGACCCACCTTTCAACACCGGTCGAGAGCAATCAAGGCAAACCCGCTCCGCTAGGCGCAGCGAGTCGGGCAAAGTCGGATTTCAAGGAAAGCGCTACGAGCAAATAGTCGAACAGGTTCTTTCCTACGATGACAGCTTCGTCGACTACTGGAAGTTTCTGGAGCCAAGGCTCGAAGAGGCTTGGCGGCTTCTGCAACCAGACGGCACTATTTATTTGCACCTGGACTACCGGGAATCTCACTATGCGAAGGTTCTGCTCGATGCACTGTTCGGGAGAGAGTGTTTCCTAAACGAGATCATATGGGCTTATGACTACGGTGCTCGGTCAAAGTCTCGTTGGCCCGCGAAACATGACAACATCCTGGTTTATGTCAAAGACCCATCGCGCTACTACTTCAACGCAGCCGATGTTGATCGTGAGCCATACATGGCACCTGGACTAGTAACTAGAGAGAAAGCTGAGCTTGGAAAACTGCCTACTGATGTTTGGTGGCACACCATCGTCTCTCCAACAGGAAAAGAGAAAACCGGCTATCCGACTCAAAAACCCGAGGGCATACTTAGGCGAATAATCACCGCAAGCTCGCAACCAGGTTCCAACGTGCTGGATTTTTTTGCCGGTTCGGGGACAACAGGAGCCGTCGCTCACAAGCTTGGAAGAAACTTCACCCTGGTTGATGCAAACCCCGAGTCAATCGAGACAATCAAGCAGCGACTCAATCTGCTTGGCGCTGAATACGAGACGGTCTAGAACTTAGCCAAACTATCCATGCCGTTAGGAGAATGTAAATCACTCCAACTGCCATCGCCATTCCATAGTTTTCGGAACCAGGTCTAGACGCAAGTCGGAACATCACTATCGGCAGTGTCTCTTGGCTACCAAATGCTAAGAAGCTGGCGGCACCAAACTCTCCTAGCGAAGACATCCCAACGAAAGCTGTCGCGACCCCAAGGGGTTTCCTGAGTAGCGGTAGCTCCACCCTAGCCAGCCTTGACCACGTGCCAGCGCCATCCAAGGAAGCCGCATCAAGTAGCTCCTGATCAAATGACAATCGTGCAGGTCTCAAGATCTGATATGCCAGAGCGATCGCAATTACGGATTGAACTACCGGCACTATCAACCAGGAACTTGACACAGCTCTGGGTAGGTAACCCGAGAGCACGAGTGCGCCAAGACCAAGGACTACCGGCGAGATGCCGACGGGAAGCAAAACCAGTAGCGAGCCTCGCTTTCTGCCTGCCAGCCAAAATGCCACAACCATGGAAATGGCTAAGACCACGACCATGTTGCGAAGGCTGTTGGCCGCTGCCTCAATGACACTTATGTTCAGTAGTGACCTGGTACCTCGGGTTGCGAGGTTGAAAAAGTTCCCTAGAAACAGAGGGTGGTCTACCGCCCGGAGCACAACTTGAAAGAGTGCAAAAACTACAGTTGCAAGGTAACCAAACCCCGCCAACTTTTGAATCGGTGTTGACTGAAGAGATGACTTCCAAACTTGGTCTAGCTGAAAGCCTGCGTTCGGGAATCTGCGGGCAGCTAAGAAAAAGATGACGGTGAGTGCCGTTTGCAGAATGGCCAGCAGACCCGCTCTCTGGAGATCGAGCTGTTGCAAAGCGGCGATAGCAATCTCAGTCTCTAGTGTGTCAACCGAGCCAGCACCGATCAGAAGGACCAGCCCGAAGCTCGTTGCGGAGTAGAGCGCCACCAATAGTGCTGCGCTGGCTATCGAAGGCAGTTGCTGCGGCAGTTGAATCAGGTTAACGATCTGCTTTTCCGCGGCGCCATCGAGCCTTGCTGCCTCTACTTGGTACTTCTCTGTTGTTGCCCCTGCGACTACCCGGCCGATGAATCCAACATTCATGAATGCATGAGCTAGAACGATAAGAAGGATTCCATTTACGGAATTTATTTCTAGGTCCGAGGTGATTGGTAATGCCGCCAAGCCGATCAGCAGTGGCGGCAACAGAAACGGCACGACTGTGATCGAGCCAACAATGCGCTGATTCTTTTCAGAGAGGCTCGCTAGCCAATTGCCGAATGGGATGCCGACGAGAACACTCAGCCCAGCACTCACCACAGCAATTAGTGCTGTGGTGAGCGCTAGACCTAGCTCAGTTGTCAAAGACGTCTGACCAGTCCTTTAGCCACCTCTCACGATTGGCTGCAAAGTCAAGGTCGCCACCAATAGTTGATCGGGCAGGCTTGGCGTGAGACTCCCACTCGGCAGACAGGGCAACATCAGTAATCGGGTAAACAAACATGTTGGCAGGAAGTGCTTTTTGGAACTCTTCGCCCAAGAAGAAGTCAATTAGTGCCTGCGCCCCAGCTGGGTTCTTGCCGCCTTCAACGACTCCGGCATACTCAGTCTGTCTGAAGCACTCATCTAGCAAAGCCTTTGTTCCCGATGTTCCGTCTTCCTTAATTTCAGCTGCAGGTGATGATGCGTAGCTCAGAACAATCGGCCTGTCACCTTCATAGCGAGTGAAGTTTGTGAAGTATGCGTCATTCCAGCCAGCGCTGATCTTCAAACCGTTGTCGCGAAGTGAACGCCAGTAGGCGAAGACTTCTGCACTAGTTTCAAAACCGGCGTGAGTGGTTGCTAAGAAGGCAAGCCCCGGAGATGAAAGTCTTGGGTTGCTGATTACTACCAAGTCTTCAAATCTTGGGTCGCCAAGTTCGCGCCAAGAGTTTGGTGGAGTGATGCCAGCTTTCTGGAACCAGTCAATGTCGTAGTTGAAGCAGACATCCCCGTAGCTAATGGCCACCGGGTTGTTGGTAACTCCTTCACCGGTCGCCGCACTGAGGAATGTGTTGTCGATGCCGAAGAAGACATCTGCGACAGGAGCGTTCTTAGTGAGTACCAATTGGTTTGTAAGAGCGCCAGTGTCACCCATCTTGATCAGCTCAAGCTCGAATCCAGTCTCTGCCTCGAAGGCGGCGATCTGCTCATCGGTGATGTAGAAAGAGTCGTGCGTTGCTAGTCGAACTACGGTCTCTTGATTTGCCGAACAACCAGTCAAAGTGATTGCCGCAGCTATTGCAATTGCGATTAGTTTCTTCATTTCGTGCCCTTCAGTTAGTTAGGCACGGGATTGAGTTGTCTCCCTGCGCTGGCATTATCCAGATCAGGTTTGACGGTCGAAGACTTGCAGTCTTCCTCTCAGTCCGGTTTACCGAACTCCCGTGTTAGCAAAAAGTATAAGTCTCATTACTGAGCAGCAGCTTCCGCAGCTTCTTGAGAAGCGCTCTTAGTGCGAAGTGGGACTTCTCTAATGAACCAGCTGAATATGAATGCAATGAAGATGACCACAGCAGCAATAAAGAACACTGTTAGGGAAGACTCAACAAATCCAATTCGGAAGGGAGCGGTTAGTCGATCATCAGCGCCAATGAGGAACGAGCTGTCAGCAGAGATTGCATCCGCAGCCTCCCCGGTGTCAAGCAGCTCAAGAATTGCTTGATTGCCACTTGCAGCAAGAACGGATTCGTCTGCGAGCGCTTCCTGGATGCCAGAACCAACCCCTGCCCTTTCAAAAGCAGCTAGAACCTTGTCCCTGAGTTGGCCAAAAAGAATTGACATAAAGACTGCAACGCCCAGGGTGCCGCCCATCTGCCTGAAGAAAGTTGCGGTGCTGGTGGCCACCCCGATATCACGCGCTTCAACGGCATTTTGTGAGGAGATCATGGTGGTTTGCATCAGCTGACCCAATCCCAGTCCAATCAGAACCATGCCGATTGAAACCTGCCAGATTGGTGACTCAGCGTTGAGCAGGAGAACCATGTAGGCGTAGCCCACAAAAAGAGTTCCCGTGCCGAGGTTGAAAAAGACCCGATACTTACCCGTCTTGGAAATGAACTTTCCGGAACTCATGGTTGCGGTCATCATTCCCACCACCATGGGTAGCATGAGAAGCCCGGCTTCTGTGGGGCTCGCTCCATAGACCACTTGGATCACTAGCGGCAGCACAATCATGCCCCCGAACATCCCGATCCCGATGATGAATCCCAGGATCTGGGTTCGAGCAAAAGTCTGGTTCTTAAAGATGTAAAGCGGAATCAAGGCAGCCGAGCCCATTCGCTTTTCCACCATGATGAATAGCCCGATTCCGATGACACCCGTAATCAATAGCCCAATGGTTAGAGGCGAATCCCAGCCCCACTCCCTGCCCTGCTCTGCGGCGAGCAGGATGGGAACCACGCCCAAGACGATTGTTGCAGCACCCCACCAGTCAATCTTTTGCGGTCTTGGAGTGTGAGGGATATGAAGAAATCTCAGCACCATAAACAGGGAAACGATTCCAATTGGCAGGTTCATTAGGAACACCCAACGCCAACCATCAATAAACAAGAGTTGGTCAATCCCAGCAAATGCTCCGCCAATGACTGGACCCAGCAACGAAGAGGTTCCAAACACCGCTAGAAAGAGGCCTTGGTAACGAGCTCGCTCTCGGGGCGGCACGATATCCGCCAGGATCGTCAGAGCTAATGAGAAGAGACCTCCCGCACCAAGTCCCTGAAGAGCCCGGTAGGCGGCAAGCTCGAACATGTTTGTCGCAAGGCCGGTGGTAACCGAACCAAAGACGAAAATCGCGATGGCAATCAGGTATAGCGGGCGGCGACCAAAAATGTCACCGAGCTTGCCATAGATCGGCGTGCTTACGGTAGCTGTGATCAGGTAGGCAGTGGTTGCCCAGGCCTGAAGAGACAGACCCCCTAAATCATCCGCGATTGTTCGCATGGCGGCGCTCACCACGGACTTGTCCAAGGCGGACAGGAACATCCCTGACATAAGTCCGATGCGCACAATACAAATCTGTCTGTGGGTCATCTCGGAAGGATCCCGATTCACGGCATCCCGAGCTTTGTTTGAGGCCAACAGCGCTCCTAGATTTAGGGTGGACTAGTGCCACAGTATACGCCTCTGCATCGCAAGCCTGCGTTCGTGTTCGGCCCACCAAGTCTCCTTGGCCTAGTGGGCAGCATGGGGCTGATTCAGGCTGCCGTGGCAGGGCCAAGACTTGACATAATTCAGGCTCAGCTTGAGCATACAAAAGGCAACGAGATTAGTGCG
>CAYTOH010000042.1:4401-7652 GCA_964439375.1 uncultured Aquiluna sp. | reverse complement strand
AAATCTTCTACGACAAGGATGCAGACCTAAGCATCATTCAGGGCCGCAAGGTTGCCGTGTTGGGCTTTGGCTCTCAGGGTCACGCTCACGCTCTAAACCTGAAGGACTCCGGCGTTGACGTCGTAGTTGGTCTTCCAGAGGGCTCGAAGTCCCGCGCCAAGGCGCAGGAGCAGGGCCTCACCGTCCACACTCCATCGGATGCAGTGAAGTGGGCAAACGTTATTGTGGTGCTCGCTCCGGACCCAAAGCAGCGCGACCTTTACCACGCTGACATCGAGCCAAACCTTGAAGCTGGAGACGCATTGGTCTTCGGTCACGGTTTTGCGATTCGCTTTGGCCTAATCAAGCCTCCTGCAAACGTCGACGTATTCCTCGTTGCACCGAAGGGCCCAGGTCACACCGTTCGTCGCGAGTATGTTGCTGGCAAGGGTGTTCCAAACTTGATTGCTGTTGAGCAGGATGCAACCGGCAACGCAATGGCAGTAGGTCTTTCTTACTCCAAGGCGATTGGTGGCACTCGTGCAGGAACCATCAAGACCACCTTCACCGAGGAGACCGAGACCGACCTATTCGGCGAGCAGGCAGTTCTATGCGGTGGTGCGTCACAGCTAGTTATGTACGGCTTTGAGACCCTAACTGAAGCCGGCTATCAGCCAGAGATCGCCTACTTCGAGGTGCTTCACGAGCTAAAGCTGATTGTTGACCTGATGTATGAGGGTGGCATTGCCAAGCAGCGCTGGAGTGTTTCTGACACCGCTGAATACGGTGACTACGTTTCAGGCCCTCGCGTTATTGATCCTTCGGTCAAGCAGAACATGAAGGCTGTTTTGGCCGATATCCAGTCGGGCGCATTTGCAACCCGCTTTATTGCGGACCAGGATGCCGGTGCTCCAGAGTTCAAGGCGCTGCGCGCCAAAGGCGAGGCTCACCCAATCGAGGCAACCGGTCGTGAACTGCGCAAGCTTTTCAGCTGGATTAAGTCTGACGATGACTACCAAGAGGGCTCTGCAGCTCGCTAATCAAGATTCAACCCAAAGGCCTCGGAGAAATCCGGGGCCTTTGTTCTTAACTGACTGGGTAAAAAAACAGCAGTGCAAGGTCTGAAAATTACTGATTGTTACTGGTGTTTTCTAATTGTTACTGCCCTATTTGACCCTTGAATCTACACATGTTTTCCTTTCCCACAGTTGTCAGTAAGTCGCTGGCAAACGAGATACCTCAGGGAGAAAACATGAGTCAGGTAATAAAAGGAATCAAGCGCAGATCCATCGCTGCGATTGCAGCCATCGCGCTTGCAGCTATTTCAACGTTTAGCCTCGGAGCTGCTCCAGCTGCGGCCGATGCCAACCCAAATGCGGTTGTGACCGCCGACTGGCTCGAAGCTAACCTAAACAATCCCAAGGTCCGTGTGATTGAAGTGACGGCTGAGGACGGCGTCTACGCACGCGGCCACATTCGTAATGCTGTTGAGTTCCGTTGGCACACTGACCTTGTTGACACAGTCAACCGCGATGTGGCATCCAGGGCAGCTTTCACAAGGCTAGCTCAGCGCTCCGGAATCAACCGAGACACCATAGTCGTGCTCTACGGTGACAACAGCAACTGGTTCGCCGCCTGGGGTGCATGGATCTTCAAGCTTTACGGCGCTAAGGATGTGCGACTCCTTGATGGTGGCCGTGCGAAGTGGGAGGCCGATGGCCGTGCCCTAACTCCAATTGTTCCTACGTTTGCCCGCGGCAACTTTGCCGCTACCGCTGCCAACCCAAAGCTCCGCGCATTCTTGCCAGAGGTTTTGAAAGTCGCTAAGAAGCAGTCCAAGACCAAGCTGGTGGACATTCGCTCAGCGGATGAATTCAGCGGAAAGATCTTCGCAGCCCCAGGTTTCGATGAGCTCGCAATTCGTGCTGGACACATCCCAACCGCTGTAAACGTAGGCTGGAGACAAACCCTCAGGGCCGATGGCACCTTCAAGTCCAGAGCAGAGCTCGCCGCTGTCTACCGCGCAGTTGGTATTGACGGCAAGACTCCAATCATCACCTACTGCCGCATTGGAGAGCGCGCAAGCCACTCCTGGTTCGTGCTCAGTGAGATCCTGGGTTACAACGTCAAGGTCTACGACGGGTCATGGACCGAATACGGTAACTCGGTAGGCGTTCCAATCGCCAACCCAGCAGGAACTGTTTGGGGCAGGAAGTAGTGTCTGCTTCAAAGACGCAGGCGGTCAGCGACCTTCGAGAGGAGGTCGCTGACTCGCGTTTCACATGGTCTAGAACCGAGAAGGTAAAAACCGCTATCGGCCTCGGCCTCGTTGTTGGACTTATTGCCCTTGCAACAAACTTGGGCAACAATCCAGATTTCGGAAATGCAGCCGCTCTCTCGCTACTGATTGGCACCGCACTTGGCATTGTTTTTGAGCGAGGGAGATTCTGTTTCTTCTGCATTTTCCGCGACTCGATTGAAAATGGTGTAACCACAGGTGTCATAAGCATCTTGGTGGCACTAGCTACAGGCGCGATCGGCTATTCGCTGGTTTTCGCATTGTTCATGCCAGTGCCAACTGGAGAATTCCTTCCTCCGGCAGCACACATCGGACCGATTAGTTGGGCGTTGGTAGCCGGAGCGGCTGCATTTGGCTTGGGGATGGTGCTGTCGGGAGCCTGCATTGCAGGTCACATGTATCGCTTGGGACAAGGATCCTTGCGTGCAATACCTTCCTTGTTGGGCGTTGTTCTTGGTTTTGCGATTGCACTACTGGGTTGGAATGACATCTATCTGGGTCAGATCCAGGAGGCCCCCGTGGTTTGGCTGCCTGACTTGCTTGGCTACAACGGAGCCTTGCTGCTTACTCTGGCTGTTGTCGGCGTGCTCGCATTGCTCGCAATCCGATTCACAAAAAAGCGGGATAGAAACTACGAGGTTCTAGAGAACCCCTTCACCATAAAGGCGCTGGCTTACTCTCTGATTCGCAAGCGCTGGTCTCCAGGTGTGACAGGGGCAATCGTTGGCCTAATCGGAACTTTTGCCTACCTGCGGATTGAACCCCTGGGCGTCACCAGGCAGCTTGGTTCAAGCACTAGAACACTGCTTGATTCACAGGGCTTCTTGCCAGAGGTGCTTCATGGATTGGACACCCTTGCAGGCTGCATTGGAATCGTCACCGAGACTATTACCAACAATGGCTGGATCGTTTTGGGCGTCGTTGTCTCTTCTTTTGCAGCGGCATTAGCTGGTGGGCGATTCAGAATCGAACC
>CAYTOH010000042.1:0-4301 GCA_964439375.1 uncultured Aquiluna sp. | reverse complement strand
TCGTTGTCTCTTCTTTTGCAGCGGCATTAGCTGGTGGGCGATTCAGAATCGAACCCCTCACCTTCAAAGGTGCGCTGTCCGGAGTTCTCGGTGGAATTCTGCTTGGTTGGGGAGCAATGATTTCACTTGGCTGCACCATTGGCGTCTTGCTCTCGGGCATCCAAGCCTTCTCCTTGGCTGGTTGGGTCTTTGGCGCTGTCATGTTTGGTGTCGTTTTTGGGGGCATCAAACTCAAGCTCCACAAGTTCTTCTAGGCAACCCAAATCAAAAGGAGCACCTCTCTTGGTGCTCCTTTTGATTTCCTGCCGTAACCTCTTCTGATGAGTGATTTGAATGCGGTGGGCGAACAAGACAACTGGATCTGTTGGCTGTGTGACCAAAAGGTTGATCCAGACATTTCGGTGAACTCAGATCTAGGTCCAAGTGTTGACAGCTACGGGGCGGTCAGGGTCAAAAAAGGCGCTGACTTTGTAGAGCGTTTGGCTCATCGCCAGTGCAACACCATGAAGGGAAAGATTGCGCCAGTCGTCCCTTGGTCAAAAGACTTGCTCGTGGTTGATCCATCACCAATCTTTGAGACTGTTGAGCGGCTTAGGAAAAAAGGTGGGCGAGAGATCATCGCTCGCTGCCCAGATGAGAACGATGCCAATCAAGCCTCGGATTGGCTCCTAGACCGACTATCCAGATTGGCCCCCGAACTGAACCTCACCACTCAAATTAGCCCTGGTGGTGGGCAGTATGTCCTTGCTCTCAAGCTTGGCTGACTTAGCTCGGTTGAAAAACTCCAACAGACAGCTTCCTAGCCTCTTGAGCTAGGCCTTTGTCAGGGGTTGCAATCGATGCTTTCAGCTTGAGAGCAAGTTGGAGAACCACCGCATCTGGCATCTTGAGGCCAGTTTTCACCCTCAGCTTCGCTAACTCTGCGCCATCGTGAATCTCTAGTGGCTGTAGCTGAACTCCAAGGCCTTGAAGATTTGCGTCAAATCTATTGGCTTTGCCAGCCCTGGTTGGATGCACCAGTGCTTCGGCGTAGGTTAGAACTGACATTGCCAAATCAAAAATGATTGTCTCGCGAAACATTTGCATCGCCCACGCGTGATGTGCGTCATCAGAGTCATGCAGGGCGATCAGGGCGCCCGCGTCTAACACAACTACGCCGGCCATTCATCCCTAAGTTCATCGCGCCAATTGCTTGGCCACGCACCGCTTAGTGAACCCGCGGCTTTGGAGATTGCACCAAGCCTAGATTCGGCTCTGGTTGCAACACTTTTTTGAACCTCCGCCATGCCGGTCTCTAGGATCTTCCGCAGCAGAGCAGAGCTGTCGCCCCTAAGCTCTGGCCAGAGTAGTTCCGCAGACTTGAGCGCCTCAGCTATTCGGTCGGACTCAGTGATCATGTGTCGGGGTCTGGTGGTTGGCATATGAAAAGTGTAGCACCTCTATCTCAAGTGCAACACCTTGCGAATCAGCCAGGGTTTGGATCAGTCCTTGATTAGACGCAAGGTAAGGGGATAGCGGAAGAAATCCCCTTGGCTCGCTTTTATTGCGGCGATGATTCGGAGAACAATCCAAATCACTGGCGGCACCCACAGCAGCACCCAGCCGATGATCGAGATTGCAAGAACAACTATGAGCAGCAGCATTGTGATACTAAAGTTCAGGGACTCCCTAACGTGGTGAGAGATGAACGGACCTTTGTCCTTGAACACAAAGTAGCCAATCACAGGTGCGAAAAACTCAAACGGGATTGCGAGTAAATGCGCTGCAACGGCCAAGATCTTCTCGGTTTGTGGCTCCAGCGGTTTATTGGATGCGTATGGATTTTGCTCGCTCATGCTTTGATTCTAGGGTTCGAACTGCCAAACGAAGACAATCCCTAGGGGCTCAGCGAAAGGTCAGATTAACTTCTAATAACTTGGAGCTAAATAACAGCCAGTGGCAAGTGAGCTAAGTTAGGTTGATTGAGAAGAGGAGGGCAGTTGGAGAGAATCTCAAAGTTCCTAGCAAAGCTTCCTCACCCGGTGCGCTTTGTCTTTGTCATGATTATCGGATTTGTGCTGCTTATCCTCGGCCTAATCATGCTTGTTACTCCCGGCCCCGGGTTGCTCTTTATCTTCTTTGGCTTAACTATCCTGGCGCTCGAGTTTGAGTGGGCGAGAGAAATTAACAAGCAGGGAATGCAGGGACTTGAAAAGATTGTCGCCAAGTTCAAGTCTTTTTTCAGACGACGCAAGTAGCTAACCAGAAGCCTGAGCCTCTATTCTGCGTTCCCGTTATCCCTTAAACACAACTTCTAGCTGCCAACCATCTGGGTCAGTTAGATAAGCGGCGTAATAGGTGGGGCCAAACTCACTCCAGACCTTGGGGCCGCCTCGGTCTATGCCACCTAGCTCAAGACCCCGCTCAAACCACAGATCCACTGCTCTTCGACTCGGTGCAGAGAATGCGATGTGAAAACCGGGGCCAGGTGACAAATCCGCTGCATGCCGTTCTTTGATTGTGAACTTGTCCTCATCCACAACGCTTCCATAGCCAATGGCTTGGTTCCGCTCACCTGGCCTCAGGTCTTCAAAAGCCCTGATGTAGCCAAGAGGAATGAGAATGGCATCGTAAAAAGCTCCTGATAGCGCAATGTCTGATACCCCAATACTCATGTGATGAATCATGGGGTGAGCATAGCGGTGCTGCTGGAGGGATTAATTCTGGCGAGCCCGAGAAGACTCAATCCGAAATAAAAAAGCCCCCCGTCGCCAGGGGGCTTTTTCTTGGTTTAGTTTGTGCCCGAAATGAAGATTGTGACACTTCTAAACCTTTGACCGATGCCTTTTCCGGTCGAGGTTTCGATGGTGATCCTTGCATTTGGCACAAGGCTCTTGACGATGTCACAAGCATTGATTGCTCGTGCTCTTGCAAGGGCTGGGTCAGTCTTCTTGGCTGGAATACCGGAGGTGCTTCCAACGCAGCGGACATCGACAATCCCTTTGTACTGCGAGATGAACGCGGTGATCGCGGCACGGTCACGCGAGGTAACTGGGTTGCGGTCTCCCCTGTAGTTGGCAAACAGCATCTGCGCGTTGAAACGTGTTCCCGGGTTGGTAACGGGTACGACTGTCCACTGCGCATAGAGAGTTGCACTCGAGGCAAATGGGAAGCTAGCCCCATCCGCATATCCGGTGCCAGAGCCGTTGGCCGAGGTATTCCAACCAGCGAAGACATAACCAGACCTAACGAATGAGTTGGAGTTCAAGGTGGTTGCAGTCGATGCGACCTGAGCTGCCATGACACCACTTCCGCCGTTAGCGTCAAAGGTAACTGTCGAGCGAGGCGCAGGTGCCACAGTCCACTGAGCGAACAGGGTTGTAGAGGAAGCCCCTGCAACAAACGGGAAGCTTGCACGGTCCGCATAAGCGGTCCCTGAGCCATTAGCCGCGGTGTTCCAGCCAGCGAAGACGTGCCCCGATCGAGCGAAGGCGTTGGCCACCAAGTTGGTTGCGGTTGATGCTGCTTGAGCCGGCATAACTCCGTTACCGCCATTTGCGTCAAACAAAACTCTCGCATCTGGAAGCGGCACAACTCGAAGTCCTGCTGTGTGCGTCATTGTTCCGCCACTGGTGAGAGTGTAAACAAAGTTGTAGACACCAACCGGAAGAGCTGGGAAGGTAAGGCCAATAGAGCTCGAGTCAATTGCTCTGACGCCCACGGACAGACCCTCTACAGCTGCAGTCTTGATGGCGTCTAGCCTCTTACCGCTGAGAACAACCTCTGTTTCTGATTGTTCTCGTATCACAGCCGAGGTCAACAGAAGAGGCCCTGCGAACTGGGTCACCGAGGGCTCGACTTCAGGCTCTTCAGCGATTGCAGTCCACTGAGCGAACAACGTGGTGTCAGCGGAGAATGGGAAACTTGCCCCGTCGGCGTAAGAGGTGCCGGAGCCATCTGCGGAGGTGTTCCAGCCGGTGAAACTGTGGTCAGTTCTTGTAAACGCGTTTGCAGTTAGATTCGTTGCACTTGCCGCGATTTGAGCGGACATAGCCCCTGACCCACCATTTGAGTCAAATGTGACTGAAGATCCTTGAGCCCATTGAGCAAACAAGACTATCGTTTGGGTGCCCCCTGTGAAAGGGAAGCTAGCTCCGTTTGCATATGGCGTACCCGAACCGTTTGCGGCTGTGTTCCAACCAACGAAAGTCCAACCGCTTCGGGTCAGAGTGTTGGTTGAGAGCGCGGTGGAAGATACGGCGCGCTGGTTCGCCATAGAGCCTGTGCCGTTGTTGGGGTCAAAGATCACCATGTCACTTGGC
>CAYTOH010000041.1:0-7710 GCA_964439375.1 uncultured Aquiluna sp. | reverse complement strand
ACGTCGTTTGCCTTGGTCTCGATGATTGGTAGACCAGTCATCGAACCGGCACCCAGACCGTCAGAGAGCTTTGCACAGCGCTCTAGTAGGCGGGAGTGTAGGTAGAAAACGTCACCTGGGTAAGCCTCACGGCCTGGAGGACGACGAAGCAATAGCGATACCGCACGGTAAGCCTCAGCCTGCTTTGACAGGTCGTCAAAAATGATTAGGACGTGCTTGCCGCCATACATCCAGTGCTGACCGATAGCGCTACCGGTGTACGGGGCTAGGTACTTGAATCCAGCAGGGTCCGATGCAGGAGACGCCACGATTGTGGTGTACTCCATTGCCCCAGCCTCTTCGAGAGCACCCTTTACACCAGCGATGGTGGAACCCTTCTGACCGATTGCTACATAGATGCAGCGAACCTGCTTGGTTGGGTCGCCAGAGAGCCAGTTCTCTCGCTGGTTGATGATGGTGTCAACGGCAATCGCAGTCTTTCCAGTCTGGCGGTCACCAATGATTAGCTGGCGCTGTCCGCGACCAACCGGAATCATTGCGTCAATAGCCTTAATCCCGGTCTGCAGCGGCTCGTGAACCGACTTGCGGTCCATAACGCCTGGCGCCTGAAGCTCAAGGGCGCGACGGCCCTCGCTGGCAATCTCGCCCAATCCATCAATTGGCTCGCCCAGAGGATTTACGACGCGGCCCAAGTACGCGTCACCAATTGGAACAGAGAGAACCTCGCCAGTTCGGTAGACCTCCATGCCCTCGATAATTCCGGTGAACTCACCGAGAACCACCACACCAATCTCACGCTCGTCAAGGTTCAGCGCAAGGCCCAATGTGCCGTCCTGGAACTTCAACAGCTCGTTGGCCATTGCGCCAGGCAGCCCCTCTACGTGAGCGATACCATCCGCAGCGTCGATTACGTAGCCGACCTCCTGCTTGGCAGCAGCGTTTGGCTCGTAAGACGAAACGAAGTCCTTAAGCGCATCCCGAATCTCATTCGGGCTGATCTTGAGCTCTGACATTAGGTTCCTCTGCTTCTTTTGTTTGGCAACTAGCTAAGTTGCAATCTTGCGTTTGAAATTTTGGTTAGAACAGTTGCATCGATAACCTCACCAGCAACTGCGATGTGAACACCGCCAATGACGCTTGGGTCAATCTCGACATTGATCTGGAGCTTTCGCCCATAGACACCATTTAGTGCGCTTTCAAGGCGGTTCAACTGTTCAGCACTGAGCGGCTTTGCTACGCGAATTCGAGCAACTGACTCGCCTGCATACTCGGCAACCCAGACGCCGTACTGGCCAATCACCTGAGCGTAGCGCTTGTAACTTCTGGACTCGTGGGCCTGGTTTGCCAAAGCCATTGCTAGCTCTGAAACTTTGCCCGATACCAAGCCAGCCAGCAGAGCCTGCTTCTGTTCGGCAGTCGCCTTTGTTGAAGACAAGGCTAGCTCCAGCTCTCCATCGCTTGAAGCGAGCTGCTCGATTGCAAACAGTTCGGACTGCAAGGCATCGATGCTTGAGCTGAGCTGTGCAATGACTCGAACTCCCAACTGCTCAATGGTCGCTGGCAAGTCTCTGGAAGACGACCAGCGAAGCCCTGACAGCTGCGCGAGAAGTTGCTGGACCTCGGGACTGAACTTGGCACCAAAGACCCTCTTTACCACCTGCTCCTTGCTAGCTGCCTCGGCGGAAGGATCCGAGAGAGCAGAGCGCAATTGTGAGCTCTGGTGCAGCGCGTTGCTCGCAGCAAAAAGCTCAGTAGCGGTTGAAAGAGAAGCAGTCGCGATTGCTTTTAGCGCTTCTGTCGCTGCAATCTTTGATGCTCTGGTACTCGATGCCATGTTCGTCCTAAGCCTTCTTAGCCTCTAGTTCGGCAATGAAGTCATCCACAACCTTGTTGGCGACGGCGTCCTCTTGAAGCTTTGCTCCCACGATTCGAGAAGCAAGTTCAATGGCCAGGCCTCCAACCTCTGCCCGGAGGGCATTGACTGCGGAGTCTCTCTCAGCCTCTAGGGCAGCCTTGGCCACTTGGGCCATGCGCTCCGAATCGGCAGATGCCTGAGCTCTCATCTCGGCGAGAATGGCAGCGCCTTCGGCACGAGCCTCCTCACGGATAGATGAAGACTCGGCTCTCAGCTTCTCCTGCTCGGCTTCAACCGCAGCAGTGCGCTCCTCGGCAGCCTTCTGGGCTGCTTCGGCATCAGCCAAACGCCCTTCGATTGCCTTGGCTCGCTCGTCGAGCATCTTCGTGAATCCAGGGAGAACCTTGAACCAGAAGAAGGTCAGCAGAACAACAAAGACAACCGATGACCAGATAATGTCGTAATCAGCTGGGAGCAAGGGATTCTTGGTCTCAGCCTCAATAATCATCGGAATCATGGTTTTAGTTCGGTTCTACTAGTTGAAAATGAATGGGGTTGCAAGACCGATAAGCGCTAGCGCTTCGGTGAATGCGATACCTAGCCACATGGTGACCTGGAGCTTGCCAGCAAGTTCAGGCTGACGTGCAATTGACTCGATGGTCTTTGAAACAACAAGACCTACACCGATTCCAGGGCCGATTGCTGCGAGGCCGTATCCGACCACTGCGATGTTGCCGGATAGCTCGGCGATGTTTACTGCGTCCACTTGATTTCCTTCCGTGGGGTTTAGATCGACGGTTGTCGACTTAGTGTTCGTCTGCCAATGCCAACTGAATGTAGACAGTGGTCAGAAGTGTGAATACGTATGCCTGCAGAACTGAAACTAGAAGCTCAAAGAGAGTGAACGCAAATCCGAAGACGAGTGTTCCCGCGCCAAACAACTTAAAGAAGCCGTCAGCAGTAAAGAAGAAGTAGTGCGTCGCAGAGAAGCAAAGGACGAGCAACAAGTGGCCAGCGACCATGTTCATCAGTAGACGAAGGGCAAGCGTCACCGGACGAAGAATGAATGTGGAGAGGAACTCGATTGGAGTCACCATCACGTAAAAGACCGGGGGGACGCCCTGAGGGAACAGAGCGTTCTTAAAGAAACCAAAACCGTGCTTCTTCATGCCCGCGTAAATGAATGTGACATACGCCGCAGCCGCTAGAACAAGCGGCACACCAATTACGGAGGACCCTGCGATGTTGGCGAACGGGATGATTCCGGTGATGTTCATGCCGAGAACCATGAAGAAGATAGTGGTCAGCAGCGGGAGAAATCTGTTTCCGTCTTTCTCACCCAACTGCTCATGAGCAATCGACTTTCTGACGAAGTTCAGTGCCATTTCACCCAACAGCTGGAATCTGCCAGGAACTACGTTTCCGACCTTGACGGATTGCTTGAACTTGCGAGTCCAGAGCCAGAAGAGAATCACGAGCAAAGTCATCACGATCAAGCGAATCATCATGATTCGGTTGATCTCGAATGGAGTCCCCTCGAACAAGATTGCCTCGGGGTAAAACTCGTCGATTGTAGGAGGCTTGAAGGAGCCATCTGGATTAACACCCGCGAACAGGTTCAGCACACTAAACAGCTTGGTTCTCCTGGCTCGGGCGGAAAGAAACCGCGGGGTTACCTCTGAAACTTCTCAAAGTATAAAAGACGGATAGCTTGCTTTAGTCCCGAAATTCGAAAAACTAACAGCTATTTCCCATCAATGGGCAGACGCCCCTTCAAAACGACCCAGCTATCAATCGCGAGACCACCTAGAACTGATGTGACAACTGCAAAAAAGAAAACCGGGCCAGAAATAAAATCAGCATCTTGCAATGAGGCCAAGACAATCGCAAAAAGCAAAACTTTGACCAGCCATCCACCGAGAACCAAGCCATAGAAGCCTGCTAGCGGCAGCTTTGATCCGAACCAGATGCTCATTATTGTCAGGGCGGAAAATCCAAGGGAAACCAACGAACCGATGAGCGCGGACATCACACCAGGGAGCCCGGTGAACAAGAATCCCAGCCCTGAGCCAAACACCCCGATGACTAAAACCAAAATTCCACTGAGGCCGAGCGCTCTTTTGTAAAGGGAAGAGGTGCTATCCATTGTGCTTTAGAGCCTTTCTAAACTTTCTAATCCTGCGGAAAACTGGCCAATAGGTGTGAAGCAGGGCGAGGATTAGCCAACTGCCAAAGATAACCATAACTGGGCCCGCTTCGAGCCAGAAGAAAAGCAGCAAACTCAAAGAAACCAAAGCCGTCCAGTGATAAAAGACCCACACCACACCCGCGTGTGAATGGCCAATATCCTGCAACTGGTGGTGAATGTGTTCGCGGTCTGCGGCAAAGGGAGATTGCCCGCGACTTAGCCTTCTAACGACAGCGAAGAACAAATCCAGCAGTGGCAAAATCAAAATCAACACCGGTAGTGCCAGTGGAATCAACGCGGGCAACAATTCCTGGTTTGAAACGGTGGCCGGGTCGATGTTGCCCGTTACCGTGATCGCGCTTGTGGCCATTAGCAGGCCGAGCAACATAGCCCCAGAATCACCCATGAAGATTTTTGCGGGCCTGAAGTTGTGGGGCAAAAAGCCCACGACAATTCCCAGCACGATTGCGGAGAGCAGGCCTGCGGTAGAAAAGTAGTTCGCTGGAGAAGTTTGCTGCGCCAGGAGGTAGCTGTAGGCAAAAAATGCCAGCGTGCCAATACCCACCACGCCCGCTGCTAGGCCGTCGAGGCCGTCGATGAAGTTAACGGCATTCATCACCAAAACCACAACAAACATCGTCAGGGCAAGCGAAACCCCGAAGGAGCCAACGGTCAGGCCTCCGATGGGTAGGGAGACAATCTGAATTCCAGAGGAAGCCAAAATCCAGGCTGCCGCCATTTGGCCTCCCATTTTGGCAGTCCAGTCAAGCTCGATCAGGTCATCGAGTAAACCGATGACAATGATTAGCCCGCCGGCACCGACAATTGCCCAAATAGGACCCGGGTCCAAAAACAGTGACTCGAACCAGCCAAACGAGCCTGCCGCTGCAACTCCGGCAACCAGGCCGAGAAACATAGCCAAACCGCCGATTCTTGGGGTTGGGCTCTTGTGGACATCACGCTGACGGATCGCCGGGTGGATGTTGTAGCGCTTTGCGAAGTATCGAACACCCCAGGTCGCAAAAAACGTCACCAAAGCGGTGACGAGTGCGACCAGGAGATAGGCCCTCATTAGCTGACCTGCAACTCCACATCGCCAATTACCGAGCGGATTCGGTCCAGCGAGATGGCACCTTTGCGCAAGACGCGAATCGGCTGGCCATCTCTAACCTGAGACAGGTCAAGAATGGTGGACGCCTCACCCTTAGGGCTCGAGCCAGCATCTAGGAAAACGGAAGCCTTGCCCTGAAAATACTCTGCCGCCTGCTGCGCTGTTACTGCTGCCGGCTCCCCTTTAGGGTTGGCAGCTGTGACTGCAAGTGGTCCAGCATCCTCTAATAAAGCAAGTGTGATTTTGTGATCGGGCATGCGAAGCGCAACCGTTCCTCGAGTCTCACCCAAATCCCAGTTCAAGGTCGTCTGGGCCTTCAAAACCATGGTTAGCGCACCAGGCCAAAACGCTGCTGCGAGCTGATTCGCAATCAATGGCAGGTCCGTAGCCAATGCCGACATGGTCTCAACCTTAGGAATCAAGACTGTTGGAGGGGTGGAGCGATCGATTCCCTTGGTGGTGTGGAGTAACTCCACGCCCTTGATGTTGAATGCATCTGAGGCAAGTCCGTAGACCGTGTCGGTTGGTATGACCACAACTTCTCCGCGATCAAGGGCAACCTTGGCCTGACGAAAGCCACTTAGCAGCTCAACATCCACCGAGCAGTCGTAAATTTTCTGCACCATTGCCTCCAGCTACCAGTTTGCGCTGACGCTGCGAAGTCGCTGCGTTAGATCGCTGTGAGCTTGCACCGAAGTGAAACCCTGCGCCAATAGTAATTCACACACCGCATCGGACTGCCCGTCTGCGTGCTCGAGGATTAGCTTGCCACCGCTCCGCAGCAGGATTGGAGCTAACTCGACGATATCCCTTATGACATCTAAGCCATCAGTCCCACCATACAAAGCAAGGTCTGGGTCATGGTCTCTGACCTCTTCATCGATTGGGATTGCGTCGATAGGAATGTATGGCGGATTTGAAATAACCAAATCAACCTGACCGGCTAAATCCAATACTTGGTCCTGGAACAGACCAACTCGGAGTTCGACGCCGGGGGCTAGTTTCTCAATATTCTTGCGAGTATAGGGGGCGGCATCCTCGGATGCTTCAACCGCAATCACCCTTGGTTTTGAACTTGAGCGAGCCAGTGAAATCGCAATTGCACCGCTGCCAGCGCCGATATCTATAGCTAAAGCCCTGCCTGGCACCGAACCAAGAAAGTCAATGCCCAACTGAGCGACCATTTCAGTCTCTGGCCTAGGGATAAAAACACCCGGCCCAACCTCTAACTCGAAGTCTCGAAAGGCAGCTGTGCCGGTGATGTGTTGAAGGGGAATGCGGCGAACGCGCTGCTCCAGACTTTCCATCAAAATGGCGACCTGTGGTTCAGTCAGACCGAAGTCAAAGGTCATTCGATTCATCAGCTCTGCCTTGGAGATTTGTGCTGCATGACAAATCAGCCAGTAGGCATCAGCTTGAGGATGAGGAACTTTGGCTGCACTCAGCGAGTCAGAAACAAAAGCGAGTGCCTCAACAAACTTCATCACTCACCATTTAGCGCAGCAAGCCTGGCTTCTTCATCCATCTTGATCGCGGATTGGATGATTGGCTCTAGGGCCCCATCCATAACCTGGTCAAGGTTGTATGACTTATAGCCGGTGCGGTGGTCTGCGATTCGGTTCTCTGGAAAGTTGAAGGTTCGAATGCGCTCGGATCGGTCTACCGAGCGGACCTGCGACTTTCGAGCAGCAGATTGCTCGGACTGAATTGCCTCCTGCTGAGCTGCGAGCAAGCGGGCCCGCAAAACACGCATAGCGGCCTCACGGTTCTGCAGCTGCGACTTCTCATTCTGCATCGAAACAACGATGCCGGTTGGCAGGTGGGTTATGCGAACAGCGGAGTCGGTGGTGTTCACCGACTGGCCGCCAGGGCCTGAAGAGCGGAAAACATCTACTCGAATCTCGTTCTGAGCAATCTCAAGCTCTTCCGGCTCGTCGACCTCTGGAAAAACCAATACGCCAGCTGCTGAAGTGTGGATTCTGCCCTGGGTTTCGGTAACAGGAACGCGCTGAACCCGGTGGACTCCGCCCTCGTACTTCAAGTGAGCCCAAACTCCCTCTGCAGGATCGGTTGCATTCGACTTAATCGCAATCTGAACATCCTTGATGCCCCCAAGGTCGGATTCGGTCCTGTCCAGGATTTCCGTTTTCCAACCCTTGGAGTTGGCGTATTGGATGTACATGCGTAACAGATCGGCTGCGAAAAGTGCGGACTCTGCCCCACCCTCACCGGCTTTGATTTCCATGATCACGTCACGACCATCATCTGTGTCGCGCGGAATCAACAATCGGCGAAGCTTCTCTTCAGCATCCTTTAACTTCTGCTCAAGAGCTGGAATCTCATCGGCAAAAGCTTCATCCTCTTTAGCCAGCTCCTTTGCGGCAGCCAAATCATCGGTCTGAGCAATCAAAGAAGCCTCAGCAGCCATGATTGCCGAAAGCTCGGCGTAACGTCGATTTAGCTTCTTTGCCAACGCTGGGTTGGTATGAACTGCCGAGTCACTCAGCTGCTTCTGCAACTCAGCGTGCTCGGCCTTTAGGCCTTGCAGTGAGTCGA
>CAYTOH010000040.1:0-7855 GCA_964439375.1 uncultured Aquiluna sp. | reverse complement strand
GCCTCAATAACCTCAACGATTGCGGGGTCGTCGGGCTTGGTTTGGGGCCTGAAGCGCTTGACCTCACCATTTGGCAAGATCAAGAACTTCTCAAAGTTCCACATCACAGGTCCAGCCAGACCCATCGAGTCTTTCGCCTTCACCAACTGCTTATAGAGCGGGTGGCGCTTGCGCCCATTCACGTCAGCCTTTTGAGTCATTGGGAAGGTAACGCCCCAGGTCGAGGAGCAGTACTCACCAATGGCTGCGTCATCCTTCAGTTCTTGTTTGAATGAGCCCGACGGCACTCCCAAAACAGTGAATCCTCGGTCAGCGTATTTCTTCTGCAAGGCCTCGAGCTGCTCATACTGGGGAGTAAGGCCACAGCGGGAGGCAACGTTCACAACCATCACCAGTTGACCCTCAAAGTCACTGAGCTTTTTAGTTGAACCGTTTAGCATCGTCAAATCTGTTGAAAAATCAATCATGTGGTTTGCAACAAAGAAAACGACCAACTAATTTCGATTAGGCCTTTGCCTTCAAAACCAGAAACAGCGAATCGTTGCTGCCCATGCGAGTAAAGCCCTGCTTCAAAAAGAAGCCTGCCGCTTCAGGCTTGGGGTGAACAAGCAATACCTGAGCCCCAACTCTGCGCGCGATTAAGCTGCCTCGGGCAATAGCGTCAGCCACTAGTCGCTGACCAACGCCTACCCCTTGGTGTTTGGCACTAACCGCAAGCCGACTGAGCAGCAGTGCCGCCAGCGGCCCTGCAGCCCCAGGCTGACTCAAGGCAGCCGGTTCAAGATCAACCGCTGCAGCATTTAGAGAGTAGAAGCCAACGTTCTCTTCTCCTGCCTGCATCACATAGACCCTAGAAAACCCAGCAGATTCGCTTGCAACCGCTCGCTTTTTGAACCAGTTGTTTAGCTGCTCATCCCCGCAGTCAAACTCGAGGTTCGTGGCGGATAGCAGTGGGACTACTTTTCCCATGGCAGCTTGACCTCGTTCATACGAGTTATCGCATCTTCTTGATCCTGGTTTCTGCCGCCAGAGACTTGCTCGCGCAAGTAGTCGAAGTCTTCTTTTGGTAGCACAAACCGAACCTGGTCGTATCTGGCATCCATGGCTCGCTCAACAGCTGCCAAGACCATAAAGTCGGTGCGAGAAATACCGGCCTGCTTGGCGGCGTAGTCGATCGAAGATTTCTGGTCGGGGGTCAGGCGCAGATTTACAACTTCAGTTTTCAATTGGAGCCCCAATGCTTAAGTGTGTGTTGTTTGTGTATACGCAAACAACACTAACTTGGCGTCCAGCTGAAGTCGGGAACCTAAGCCATGTCGAATCTAAATTCGCACCAGTTTCCCAAGTTGCAATCTGAGCGCTTGGAATAGATAGCCCATGGCAATAAAGAATGCGGTGATGGCTGCGACATAGGTAAGAACTGTTGTGATGCCACCGTCGCCACTTGGGTTGAGAAACCAGTAGGGCCACCAGTCGGTAATCAAACCTCTGATGATTGAGAAGCCAAGCCAAGTCAGTGGGAAGATCGTCACCCAAAGCGCTGCACGAAGCCTTAGGGCAGGAGCACGCAGTGCAATCAAATACTCGAGGGCAACAAGGATTGGCGCGTAGGTGTGGATGATCTCGTTCGGCAATACCGGCCAGGCGTAGTCACCATCGCGAACATCGTTAGCGGCATCGGCTAGGAGAGCGTGGTAAACAACCCCGACGATCACCATGGCTGCAGCAAGGCTCAGCCGCGAGATGTTTAGGAACTTGGTTTCCGCTCGATTGGTGGCCAGGTAGTAAACCCCGACCAGGGCCAGGAGACCAGCCACAATGCTCGAGACAATCGAGAAGTAGGCAAAGTATTCAAAGGGGCGGAAGAGGTTGTTGGCGATGCGGTCTGTGACCTGCCAGGTAACGGAGCCCAATAGACCGACTCCAATAGCAAGTCGCAGTGCGACCAATACACCTTTGTACATGACCGACAACCTATCTCAGGGTTGATAGGTATTGGATGATTGCGGTGGCAAACTCGCGAGGTTTTTCCTCATTTGGCAGGTGGCCGGTTTGATCAATCACAACCAACTCCGCATTAGGCAGTTCAGCTGCAAGTCGAATTGAATCAGCAGTTGCCACCACGAGGTCGTTGTCACCGGTGATTACCAACACCGGCATGGTGAGCTCAGCCAGGCGCTCAGCAACACCAAGTGATCTCGGTGCCTTGTTGAACTCCCAGAATGCTCGCTCCCAACCCTTTACATTCAGCGGTGCTGTGTAGCCGGAAAGCACCTCATCGGTTATTTGCGAAGGATCGTTGTAGCTTCGATCTAAAAGATCAAGCCCACTGGTTGCAATTGAGGCAACCGCTAAAGGACCAAGGTGATCAAGCTGCGGAATGTCGAAAACCCAATTGAACCAAGCTGGCCCACCACCGGTTGTGTAGATGGCAGGGGCTTCTAGCACTAAACCCGAGAGCTTCTCTTGGTTATCAAGTGCGTAGCCAGCAGCGAGCGATCCGCCTGCGGAGTGCCCAACCAAAACCACTTCTTTTCCAGAGCCAAAGCGCTCAATCAGACCATCGATGACCTGTAGCTGCCCTGCTGCTGAGTAGGGGTTGACGTCCCAACTTTCAGGCCGCTCGGTGAAACCAAATGCTGCACGGTCATAAGCCACCACAAACCCATGCTCAGCCAGTGGCTCCAAAACATCCCTAAAGGAAAACGCGCTGGCCCCAAAGCCGTGAAGCAAAAGAATCAAACGGTCAGACTCTGGATTACCCGCTGTCACGAGGTGAACCTCATGGTCCAATATCTCTACGAACTCAGACCTACCACCCCAAAGCTCTGCCGCAGCCTCCTCCTTGGTCATGGTTCCGCTGGAATTCACCGGCACTAAAAATGGACCGATCAAAATCGCTGCGGCCAAGGAGCCGAGTATGACCTTGGTTCTGAGTTTCATAGAGGGTAGAACCTAACTGGTAAGCCGTTAGTTCCCGATGGGGTCGCGGGATAGCTGCTGACGAATAAAGGACTTGAGATCCCCTTTGAACTGCGAGGAGATTTCAGCATTCGGAACCATTGCCTCACCTGCGTGAGGAAAGCCCTTGAATATCTTGAGCTGGGTTTCAACCCCAGCGAGCAAAAGCCGGTTTGCGAAGGCAACGTCCTCTTTATAGAAGAGGTCTATGTCTCCAACCCCGATCCATGTTGGCGGGAGGCCAGCAAGGTCTTTTGCTCTTCCAGGAACTGAATAGCCAACAGGCTCTCTGGTTCCAGCCTCATACCCAAGGTATTGGCTCCAGGCCCAACGGTTTGATTGGTTATTCCAAATCAAAGTTTGACCATCAAGCTCCCGATTGCTTGCAGTCTGGTCATCCAGCATGGGGTAGAGCAGCGCGGTCGCCTTTGGAGCTTTACCGCTATCGCGCAAGACCATAGTCAGCGCAGCAGCCAATGAACCACCGGCGCTCGCGCCGGTGAGAATGATGTTTTGTGGGTCAACTCCATAGCTTTGGGCATTTTCAAGAAGCCATTCGTAGCCCGCAACGCAGTCATTTAGGGGAGTTGGGTATGGGTGCTTGGGAGCTACTCGGTAGGCAAGGGAAAAGACCCTAACCTTCAAATCTCTTGCAAGCTCGGAGACCATTAGGTCATCCTGCTCAGGCTTTCCAAGGATCAACCCACCGCCATGAATCCAAACCACAGCCCCAGACTTAGGGTTTTCGGGTTCGTAGATTCGAACCTTGGTTGCGCCAACCCGCTGGTTTCTAATCGAGACACCCGCAACTGGCTTCACCCCCCTGAAGCTAAGTGCACCAGCCAAAAAGACCTTGAACTTTGAGTCAAAGCTCATCTGAGGCATCTTCTTGATTGGTTCAACCAATTCGCTTGCCAAGTTTTGATAAAGGTCCATCCAGCTCCCTTGCTCGATTGACTAAGACTCTAGGGGGAATAGTTACCCTTACGAAGTTACTTTAGAGATTTAGAACCTAGGAGCAAAAATGCCCAGCACCCGATCACTTATCACCTCTTCACCCGGCGCAAAGTTTGAAAAGGGTGAGATGCCGCTGCGGGAGCTCGGGGAAAACTCGGTTTCAATCCAGATCCTCTACTCGGGCATTTGTCACTCCGACATTCACCAGGCCAGAGACGAGTGGTTTGAGGGCATCTTCCCGATGGTGCCAGGTCATGAGATTGCGGGCAAAGTCGTAGCTGTTGGCTCCAAGGTCACCAAGTTCTCAGTTGGCCAAACGGTTGGAGTTGGCACTTTCGTCGACTCGTGTAGAACCTGCGAGTATTGCCAAAAAGGCATGGAGAACTACTGCCTAACCGGCAATGTTCAGACCTATAACGGCACTCACTACGACGGGTCACCCAGCTACGGAGGCTATGCCCAGCAGATTGTGGTTGACCAAAACTATCTGGTCTCAATTCCAGAGAACCTGGATCTAGCAGCGGCAGCGCCGCTGCTTTGTGCAGGAATCACTCTTTACTCCCCGCTGAAGCACTGGCAGGTTGGACCGGGCAAGAAGGTAGCGATTCTGGGCCTAGGGGGCCTCGGTCACATGGGAGTGAAGTTCGCAGTGGCGATGGGTGCAGAAACTTATGTTCTAGGACACAGCCCAAACAAGGCAGCAGATGCCAAGGAGTTTGGCGCACTGCAATACCTCATTACCACCGATGCATTTGAAACCCACAAAAACTCCTTCGATGTCATCATCAACACAACCAGCGCTGATCTAGATGTCGATGGACTACTAAAGATGCTGAAGGTTGGCGGATCATTGGTGAACGTAGGTTTACCCGGAAGCAACCAGACCTACAATCCCTTCTCCTTGGTAACAGGACTCAAGAGCATTGCCGGTGCCAACACCGGCAACATCAAAGACACCCAAGAGATGCTGGATTTCTGCGGCAAACACAACATCGTCTCAACTATTGAGCTACTTGATGCAAGTGACCCTGCAGCAATCGACAATGCTTACTCAAGGGTTGTTGGCTCTGATGTTCGCTACCGCTTTGTGATTGACGCGAGCACGATTTAGGGCTGTGGAAAACCCAACTCACTAGAAGGCGTAACCAAATAGCCTGAGCTTTCAACTTCAATACTTGGCTAACTTAGCTATTTTGTTTAGATTGAAAGCATGAGACATACAGTGAGCGTTTTTGATGCCAAGAGCAACCTTTCAAAGTTGATTGAATTGGCGATTTCGGGAGACCAGGTGGTGATCACTAATCGCGGCAGGCCAGTTGCGGAACTGATCCCACACACGGCCAAGGTTCAAAACGGCTATGGCGTGCTTGCCGGAGTGATTTCTGCAGATAACTGGGACGCGGAGGATGCTGCATTCAACGCAAGCTTCAACCAGGACAAGCTCAAGTGATCCTGCTGGACTCCCAGACTTTGGTTTGGTACCTAACCGCAGATGCCAAGTTGGGCAAATCAGCCAAAGCCAGACTCATCGATTGTCAAGAGCTCTACTTCTCAAGCCTCAGCGTTCTCGAGCTCGAGATCAAGCAGTTTGACCGATCGCAGGGTCAAGGCCGGCTCATCCGAACTGCGGCGCTGAAGGCTGGGCTTCGCGAGCTAGTTTTTACTGGTGCCGAGGCTGAGGCCGTTAGTGATTTTCCCCTGCTTGGCAGGCACGACCCAATTGATCGTGGCCTGATACAGCAGGCCGCTCAACACGGTGCCCAGTTCTTCACATCGGACAAGAAACTCTTGAACCAGGGTCTCAACTGGATAATCGACAGCCAAGATTAGGGCTGTGGAGAACTCAAAAAACAACCAGGCCTTGAGCATTTAGATTGCTTTAGAAATTAGAACTACTTGGTCAAGTTGACCAAGTAGTTCTAAGATTCAGTTATGAGGCATCTTGTGAGTGTTTATGAGGCAAAGACCCAGCTATCCAGCCTGCTCGAAAAGGTGAATGCTGGGGATCAGGTAATAATCACCAACCGTGGCACCCCGGTGGCTGAACTTGTGCCATTCAATTCAGCAGCAACTGCAATTCTCGGTTTGGCTGAAGGAGTAATCGAGCCCTGGGATGTGGATGCCATACAGCTCGATGAAAAGGATTGGCGACCCCTGACATGATCCTGCTTGACACGAACGCACTGATTCACGCCCTGACAAAACCCAGTTTTCTTGGCCCCAATGCACGGAGGAGCCTCGAGAGTTCTAGCGAGGTATACGTGTCCTCCCTCAGCTTCTTAGAAATCGCAATCAAAGAGAGACTCTCTGGAAGAAGTCCGAGCGATTTCCTTGATTTTTCGGAAAGGTCAAACATTCACCACCTGCCTTTCGTGGCTAAGGATGCCTCGCACATCAGAGATTTCACTGCCCTCAAAGGGCATGACCCTTTTGATCGAGCAATCCTCGCCCAGGCCTCGAGAAACAATGCCACATTGCTCACCTCGGACAGAAGACTCTTGGATTTGGGTCTATCTTGGGTTCAAGACAGTCAGGACTAAGAGATGAAGCAGCACAAGCTAGGTAATCGTCAGGTATCAGGCATCGGCATTGGATGCATGAACCCATCTTGGATCGGCGGCACCGGCCTCGATCCAGTGCTGCGATATGAATCAGCCATCCCTGCCTTTCACGCAGCACTCGATGCCGGTGTTACCCTGCTCGACACAGCAGACATCTACGCCCCAACCTGGGACGCCTTTGGCCACAACGAACTATTGGTCGCTGAAGCCCTTAGAACCTGGTCTGGCACCAAGGCTCAAAAGGACAGCGTTGTAATTGCAACCAAAGCTGGCATTACCAGAAAGCCAGGGGAGAAGTGGGGCCGCAATGCAAGCCTTGACTACCTACTCCGCGCCGCTGAAGCATCAGCCGGAAGGTTAGGAGTTGACAAGATCTCGCTGTGGCAACACCACCGCCTAGACCCCAGCATTGAATTCGAAACCCAGGTGGAAAACATCCTGGTTCTGAAAGAGCGCGGCATCATCGATCAGCTTGGTGTCTCAAACTATGACGCCAAACAGCTGCAGATTGCCATCGGGATTGCCGGCAAAGGAACCATCGTCTCGATACAAAATGAGTTCAGCCCGCGTTATCGGCACGACCTAGATGTGCTTGAGATCTGCGAGGCAAACGACATCACATTCCTGCCCTGGTCTCCACTTGGTGGCACCAGGCAAAAGAGCCAAATCTCTGGTGCCAGTGCTTTTGAGGAAATTGCTCAAAAGCACAATGCCACCCCATACGCAATCGCCCTTGCCTGGGAGATGAAGTATTCGAACACAGTGCTACCGATCCCGGGTGCGACCAGAACCGAGACTGTGCTCGACTGCGTGAGCGCGGTAAACATTGAACTGAGTCAAGATGACTTCGATTACCTAAGCTCAAACCTCCCTGAAGAGGCCCCGGTTTCAACCGAACTTTCTCCCAAGCCAAACTACCGATAACTGACTTAGACTCTAAGCAGTTAGGGGGTCGGCGATGACCGTGGTTTGGCTGGTTGCGATTGGTGTTTTGGTTCTGATTGAGCTACTCACCTATGGCCTTTACTTCGCGGCGCTCGCGGTTGCCGCAGTGGTTCCACTAATCCTTAGCCTCATAGGAGCTCCAGTCTGGCTTCAAGCCCTGGGCTTTTTGGCAGCTGCGATAGCTGCCCTTTTCTATGTGAGGCCGCTAATCAGAAAGTGGCAGGGCGAAAAGCCTGAGCGTATGACCAATGTCGAGTCGCTGATTGGCAAGCAAGGCATTGTCCTTGAAGAGGTAACCGACCGCAGTGGTCAAATCAAGATTTGGGGAGAGGTTTGGACAGCTCGCTCAACCGATCCAATCCCCGAGGGAGCAAAAGTAGTGGTTGAGCAAATCGATGGCGCAAGCCTGATTGTGAGAAGTGATGTTTGAT
>CAYTOH010000039.1:0-8000 GCA_964439375.1 uncultured Aquiluna sp. | reverse complement strand
TGAGCCGCTCTGTATTCGAGCCTAGGAAACCAGGCTCCCTGCAAAGGTATGTGCTTGATTACAGCTTCGAAAAAGGAATCAAGGTCAATGTCCTCCAGGAGTGAGACAGAGGCCTGAAACCTCGCTAGGTGACGCTCTAGGGCTACCGTCTGTCCGTCTTCCACAAGAAAGCTATCCGCTACATCGAGGCCCTCAGGCAGTGCATGCGCGATACGAACCAGGCTCCCTGAATCAAACCTGTAGAAATCACCATTTACACTCATCAGCTCTAGACTACGGAAGAAGAAAGGGCATGGATGACGCTCTACGTTGAATCTCTGAAAAGTTGGAGCTCAATCTCAGACACCTTCATTGCCTTTTACTCAAATCTCCCCAACTGCTTCTGGCTCGATCGGACTCATCACCCAACGAGCCAGATGAGCATTATTGGGTCTGGAACACCCGCTGAATTTGGCTGCGAACCAAAGCCCTATGAGTTCGACCCAGCATTTCCTTTTCGACCTAACCTGGTTGGTGTGCTGCACTACGCAGGGGCAGAGCTTGCAGGAGATTTTCTCCGAGTTGATCGCGCCATTGTCTACGAGCACGCAACAAAGACCATGCACTTTGTTGCCGATTGCAAAACCAGGGAAGAATTTGATCACTGGCACTCAGCGGCACTGCTTCGATTAGCGCTATTAGGGGGCAATGCTGCAAGTTATGAGCACGAGACGCCTGCAGTGACGGCAGCTCTTCTAACCCCAGATGATTCAAAGGCTGCCTACCTGTCGAAAATCGAAATCGCTCAAGACTTCATTCGAGCGGGAGACGCTTATCAGCTGTGTTTGACCACAAGGCTCAGGGGTGAGTACACCGGTGATCCGCTGAGCTACTTCCTTCGCCTTAGAAAGAAGCATCCCGCTCCTTACGCAGCCTTTATTCGAATTAGCGGAAAGTCTTTCGTCTCTATCTCGCCGGAGAGGCTAATTGAAGTTCATGGCACGAGAGTGCTCTCATCCCCAATCAAAGGAACGGCTCGAAGGGGCCAAACCCCAGATGAAGATGATGAGATCGTGATGAAGCTTGGGGGCGACCCCAAGGAGCGTGCCGAGAACTTGATGATTGTGGACTTGATTCGCAATGACCTATCGATTGTTTGCCACCCAGAGTCTGTTGCGGTCGAGTCGCTTTTGGCCGTCAAGAGTTACTCAACCCTCCACCAACTGGTCTCCGATGTCTCTGGAGAGCTCAGAGACGGATACACCGGCTTTGATGCACTCAAGGCACTTTTTCCCGGAGGCTCAATGACCGGAGCCCCAAAACAGAGAGCAATAGAAATCCTCTCTGAGCTGGAGTCTTCAAAGCGGGGACCGTATTCCGGTGGCATCGGTTGGATTGGAAAAGATGGCTCTATGGATCTTGGAATGGTCATTCGCACCGCTGTGTTTGAGGGTACCCAGGTGACCATCGGTGTTGGCGGTGGAATTACCTCTGATTCACTTCCTGATGCTGAGCACGCTGAAATCCAGCTAAAGGCTCAAGCTCTCACAACCGAGCTTTCCGCCTCCGTGGCTTGGTAACCTGTAGGGACTAATTACCGAGGTGTTTGTTGCGCGAAGAGTATGACTTTCAATCCATCCAGGATAAGTGGCTACCAATCTGGGATGACCTAAAGCCCTTTGATTCCTCGAAGTCGGATGACTCACGCCCGAAAAAGTATGTTCTCGACATGTTTCCATACCCTTCGGGGGACCTGCACATGGGGCATGCCGAAGCGTACGCACTCGGAGATGTTGTAGCGAGATACTGGGTTCAGCAGGGTTACAACGTCATGCACCCGATTGGCTGGGATGCATTCGGCCTGCCCGCTGAGAACGCAGCCATCAAGCGCGGGCTCGACCCGAGGGACTGGACTTACGAAAACATTGCTCAACAGAAGGCTTCCATGCGTCGCTATGCGTGCAGCTTTGACTGGGACAGGGTTTTGCAAACCTGCGATCCGATTTACTACCGCTGGAATCAGTGGCTCTTTCTGGAGTTCTATAAGCGCGGGCTTGCCTATCGCAAAAACTCAAACGTCAACTGGTGCCCCTCTTGCCAGACTGTTTTGGCCAACGAACAGGTGGTGCAGGGTCTTTGTGAACGCTGTGATTCTCAGGTCACTAAGAAGGCGCTAACGCAATGGTATTTCAAGGTGACTGAGTATGCAGATCGTCTACTAGATGATCTTGACACTCTCGAAGGCGCATGGCCAGCAAAGGTTCTGACCATGCAGCGAAACTGGATTAATCGCTCTGTAGGGGCAAACGTAGATTTCGAGGTTGAGGGTAGAACCCGACCGATAACAGTTTTCACCACGAGGCCGGACACTCTCTACGGGGCGACTTTCATGGTTTTGGCTGCGGATTCCGATTTGGCCTCTGAGTTAGTCATGGATTCTCCATCTTCGGTCCGCATGGAGTTCTTCAGCTATTTGGAGAAGGTAAAGCAATCAAACGACATTGAGCGGCTAGCCACCGATAGAGAAAAGTCAGGCGTCTTCCTAGAGCGCTACGCTCTGAATCCTCTCAGCGGGGAGCGGATTCCAATTTGGGTCTCCGACTATGTTCTAGCCGACTATGGCACCGGTGCCATCATGGCTGTTCCTGCTCATGATCAGCGCGACATGGATTTTGCAAAGGCTATGAACCTTCCAATTCGGATGGTTGTTGACACCGGTGAGGACAATCCCGAGCAGAGCTTTGTTGCCACCGTGGGCGAGGGGAAGCTAGTTAACTCTGGCGAGCTCAGGGGGCTAAGCAAGCAGGAGGCCATTACTCGGGCCATCCAGATACTAGAAGCTTCATCCAAGGGCGTTGCGGCCAAGAACTTTAGATTACGCGACTGGCTTATTTCCAGGCAGCGCTACTGGGGCACCCCGATTCCTATCATTCACTGCGATGACTGCGGTGAGGTTATGGTCCCTCAGGATCAGCTACCGGTTGAGCTTCCCACCACGGAGGGGTTAGATCTGTCACCAAAGGGGTCGTCACCACTTGGTGCAGCCGAGCACTGGGTAAATGTGCCTTGTCCTAAATGTCAAAAGCCTGCTCGTCGAGACAGTGACACCATGGATACTTTTGTGGACAGCTCCTGGTACTTCCTCAGGTATCTGTCGCCGAATTCTGAGGAGTTCGCCTTTGACCCTGAGGCTGCAAAGCAGTGGGCGCCTGTGTATCAGTATGTGGGTGGAGTGACTCACGCCATCCTTCACCTTCTTTACGCTCGCTTCTTCACAAAGGTGCTGCATGACATTGGGCTTGTTGACTTTGAGGAACCCTTTACGCGGCTCTTGAATCAGGGCATGGTTCTGATGAACGGCTCCGCAATGAGCAAATCCCGAGGCAATCTGGTCCGCCTTAGCGAGCAGCTTGACGAGCATGGTGTTGACGCGATTCGCCTGACTATGGCTTTCGCTGGACCTCCTGAGGATGACATCGACTGGGCCGATGTCTCGCCAGGCGCGAGTGCTACATTCCGAGCAAGAGCATGGCGCATTGCGCAGGATGTCTCTAGCGAGCCATCGGTCGACTTTTCTCAGGGTGATCTACAGTTGAGAAAGTCTGTGCACCAATTTATGTCACAGTTTCCTGAGGCCATTGAGTCCTTCAAATTCAACGTCGGTGTCGCCAAAGTAATGGAGCTCACGAACTCCTTGCGAAAAGCAATTGATTCTGGCTGCGGAGCAGCGGACCCAAGTGTGCGTGAAGGGGCTGAAGAGCTTGCTAAGGCGCTCAGTTTGTTCGCCCCCTACACAGCGGAAGACATGTGGTCACTCCTCGGCCACGCACCATCAGTCTCGCTTGCGCGTTTCCGAAAACCAGACCCTGCGCTACTTGCCGAGGACAAGGTTGTAGCGGTCGCTCAGGTCGATGGCAAGTTCAGAGACCGCTTCGAGGTAGATGTTGACATTTCTGAGGATGGACTTCGAAGCGTTGCTCTTGCCTCAGAGAACGTGCAAAGGGCGCTTGCAGGGAAAGAAATCGCCAACGTCATCGTCAGGGCCCCCAAGCTTGTCAACATAGCTACAAAGTAGGATTTCTCCCCATCGAGTGAGTTTTCCGAGGCACATCTCAAGTGGCTGATTCAAAATCCTCAAATGGAGCGGTTGCGAGCATGGTTTTTTGAACTTGATTCGAAGCGAAGGACCCAGTTAGTTTTTGCTGTTGCTGGCCTGATCGCAGTTGGAATCTGGCTTTCCGGTCAGGAGCCTAAGGGCACTGAACCTTCAGTCCTCCAGGAACAAGCTGTAACTATTTCCGGCGTTATTCAAGTTCACGTTGTCGGAGAGGTGAGAAACCCAAATCTCTACAGCCTCGAAATTGGTTCACGCGTAAGCGATGCAGTAACTGCCGCGGGTGGTTTCACAGAAGAGGCCATACAACACAGCGTCAATCTGGCAAGAACGCTTTCTGACGGCGAGCAAGTCGTAGTTCTGGGTCCCGCAGATGTTGCAGATTCGATGGATGGTGGCCTGGTTTCCATAAACAGAGCAGACACGCAGCAGCTTGATTCGTTGCCGGGCGTCGGTCCAGCCCTCGCAGCTAGGATTCTTGCTCTGAGAGCTGAACTGGGGTCGTTTTCTGATGTCAGGCAGCTTCGAGAAGTCAGCGGCATCGGGGAGAAACTCTTTGCCTCGATCAAAGACCTAGTGACCCTTTGATTGCCTTTGCAATTACTCTTTGGTTATTGCTTTGGGTAACGGCACCAGCTAATTCCACCTCTGAGCTAAAGCAGGCATACCCTGAGATTCCGCTTATAAGTGACATCAGGGATGCTTTTCTTGAGAATCTTGGGGAGACTAGCGACCCCGCGGCACTGGTAGCTGGGCTAGCAATTGGAGAACGAAGCCTTCTATCGGAACAAACCCAATCTCAAATGCGAGATCTGTCGCTTACACATCTGGTTGCCGTCTCAGGAGCAAACCTCGCCATTGTTGTTGGCGCAGTTTGGTTTCTTCTAGCTGCGGTTGGATTGAATCGGCACCTGAGATTTTTGCTCGGGCTTCTGGCAATGGGCGGATATGTCTTGCTGGTCGGTCCGGAGTCATCGGTGATTAGGGCAGCCACAATGGCTCTATTTGTTACTTTGGCAATGTGGCTGGGGCGGGGGTCATCACCGCTACACGCGCTGGCCTTGGCTGTTGCAGTGCTCCTTCTGCTGGATCCTGGACTTGCGACAGACTTTGGGTTTTCGCTCAGTGCGCTAGCAACCGCAGGCCTTCTGGTCGCTGCCGGACCAATCTTTGAATTACTCACTCCCAAACTGCCGGAATGGCTGGCTTTGGGAATTGCTGCCGCTCTGTCTGCACAGATTTATACAACTCCGATTCTTCTGATGTTGCAGCCAGGAATTCCGTTATACGCGGTGTTAGCAAACATTGCGGTTGAACTAGTGATTGCGCCGGTGACTATTTTGGGCATTGCGGCTGCGGTAACAGCGCAGGCTGTTCCGCCGTTGTCGCGATTCTTAATCGATTTGGCAGAGTTAGGTACTTCCTGGATTGTCCTGGTTTCGGACCTTTTGACAGATCTACCTTTTGTTCGAATCCACTTCATTGGTCCGCCAACTGGAATTGGCATTGCGACGGGGATAGTGGTTGCGATAACAGCCTTGTTCATCTCAAGAGAGGAAAGAGTTCGACGCATGTCGACACTTGGGTTGCTGGCTCTTATTCTGCTGGGGACTGTCGCCACCATCACCGATTTGCTGCGTTCGAACCAGGCGCATAGAGGGTGGGAGCTACTAAATTGCGATGTAGGGCAAGGGGACGCACTTCTGGTGAAAAGTAGCGGGGCGATTGCTCTAGTGGATGTTGGCGCAGATTCCGAATTGATACGTGGCTGCCTGGACAAAGCCGGTGTCAGAAAGATAGATCTCTTGATTCTCACCCACTACGACGCTGACCATGTTGCAGGTATTGAAGGCCTAGACGGCATCAAAGCGGGGCTCTCTATACTCCCTGGCTTTAGCGATGATCGACCTCTAGCCGACAGGGCCCGACTATTCCTCCAGTCGCAGGGAGGGGAAACACTGGTGGGCCAGCGCGGCATGCAGGGACGGCTGGGGCAGTGCGGTTGGGAAGTGCTTGAACCAAGCTTCAGTGCTATGGAAGCAACCGACAGCAATGATGCATCGCTGGTGGTCAAGTTTGATTGCGAACAGTTCGATGTCATTGCTCTTGGGGACTTGGGGGAGCCTGGTCAACTACGTCTTCTTGACAGTTCGGCCATGAAACTAAAGACAGACAAGCCAACGGTTCTAAAGGTCGCACATCACGGCTCGGCTGACCAATCTCGCCTTCTTCACGAATGGATCAGGCCTGAGGTTTCGGTTATTTCTGTGGGGTCCAATCGTTTTGGTCATCCAACCGACCGCCTATTGCGAATCCTGCACTCCGTTGGTTCATCAGTTTTCAGAACCGACCTTGACGGTCCAATCTCAATTGCCTTCAGGCAAGGGGAGTTGCGCGTCTATGCCGCGGGTAAACTGGCGCAATGAAGCCTGGTCTGAGTGTGAACTGGTCGCAGATTGCGGACGCCCCACTTATCTTGATCTCTGGCTCTGAGAACTATCTTGCCTCTCGTGCTGTCGCCTCGTTGAAACTCAAGCTGCGCTCGGACCATCCTGATTTAGAGGTCTCAGAGATTGCTGATGGTGAGTACTCGCCGGGAATGCTGATTTCTATCGTCGCCCCGTCTCTGTTTTCCAGCCCAAGGCTGGTTATCTTCCACGCTGCTTCAGAGGGCCTACTAGCTGATTTGTCAGAGTATCTAGAGATGCAGGTTGAGGATTGCACGGTAGTAGTCCGTCTGCCCAACGCTGTTGGTCACAACGGAAAGTTGAAGAATGCCTTGGCTAGCAGGTCGCTCAATGTGATCTGCGACGAGCTCAAGAAAGATGCTGACCGAGCGGCATTTGTGCAAAGTGAGTTCAAGTCTTCAGGAGTGGCAATTGAACCCCAGGCAATTCGATTATTGCTTGTAGCCTTTGCCAACGACCTTGGAGAATTAGGGGCAGCGTGCTCCCAACTTGCGTCTTCGGGAACAAAACTTGTCACGCCCGACCAGGTTGAGCGGACATTCCAGGGTCGCGTAGAAACCAACGCCTTCAAGATTGCTGATGCTGCTCTCTCTGGCGATGCATCCGAGGCGATCCGACTCTACCGCCATGGTTTTGCAACCGGCATCGACAATGTGGCGCTGACAGCTGCGCTCGCGATGCGGATTCGAACCCTAGCGAAACTCTTCAACAACGCTAACTCGCAGGCGGCGGCAATCGGCATGGCGCCATGGCAACTGGACAAGGCGCGGAAGGAGCTCAGACAGTTTGACGAGCAGTCCCTCATCGAGTTGGTCGAGCTCGTTGCCCAGACCGACGCCGATGTCAAAGGGGCATCCAGAGATCCCGAGTATTCAGTTGAGCGCTTGATTCTCAAAATGGCCCGGAAATAGAAAAACCGGGCCGAAGCCCGGCTGTTCTGGAACTTTTCTACAGGGCTGCAACCTTCTTGGCAATCGCGCTCTTGCGATTTGCAGCTTGGTTCTTGTGAATAACACCCTTGGAAACCGCCTTGTCAAGCTTGCGAGTAGCAACTGCAAGTGCTGCTGATGCTGCCGTCTTGTCGCCAGCGGTGGCAGCTTCGCGTGCTGCACGAACAGCGGTCTTGACCTCTGAACGAACTGCCTTGTTGCGCTCCTCAGCCTTGCGGTTGGTGCCAATGCGCTTGATGTTGGACTTGATGTTTGCCATGTTTCACTTTCTTAGGCGAAAAACTTTTTCCTGGGAATACCCAAAAGACTTGCCAAACTCTAGCAGTTTGATGCCTCAGAGGCAAGCATCGTGCGAGAATACCTAGGTTCCCAATCAATTTCTCGAGGTTAGTTTGTCTCCTAAAGCGCTCAACGGTCTAGTTCCTAGCCAGACCGACCCGCAGATGATTAGGAATTTCTGCATCTTTGCTCACATTGACCACGGTAAGT
>CAYTOH010000038.1:0-8092 GCA_964439375.1 uncultured Aquiluna sp. | reverse complement strand
AGATCGGGTCTTGAGTAATCGGTCCAAACCAGAGCTTCAACTTCTTGGCCCATCGGGACAACATTGGCCCCGGCAGACTCAATCGCAGCTAGGTATGGTGCGAACTGCTTGGGCTCCAGAGCAACTAAATTGCGCAATGTTCTTCCTTTGAACTCTCAGCCAAAACTAGCAGCCAAAAACCCCTGTTCGGATGTCTTGGCTTTACTGTAAGAGCATGAACTGTCCTCATTGCAACGCAGCAATCACCGAGTCTGACTTCAACTGCCCATCTTGCAACAAGCTAACCGCCCGAACACGTGAAGACCTCAATCGAATTGATGTCCGATCATCCAAGGGAATTGCATGGGCACTTATTGGTATGGGTCTTGTTGGCTTTGGATTTGTGATTGCCAACAGCTGGACCGATTGGTTCTCGTCCCTAGACTTCGTAGCCCCAGCAGCTCTGCTGTTTGCAGGTATTGCTGGACTGATGTGGGTGAATGGTAGGCAGTAAGTTGGGCCAAAGGAAGAGTCTCACCCTTAGGGCCAAATAGCTGCATTCTTCACTTTAGGCACCACTCGCGACTGAAGCACTTGTTTCTAATTCAACCCTTGAGTATCTCGATCAAGAATCCTCGTTCGTCTTCATCAACAACTCGAATGGTCCAACCATCGCGAGTCAATGACCGACCGGGCGGTAAAACTCGCTTTTCAGACGAAATCGGTCCATCACCGTGGCCGATTCGCGAATCGACTTTGTAGACAAGAACTCCCCGGAAGAACATCTCTGATCGCCCCTCAACAGCAAGGGTGACTCCGTTTTCCAAGTTGACTAGAACAAGTTTCGGGTTTTTGCCTCTAAGGTCGATTGTCTCTATGTAATGCGTAGTTGAAGCCTGGTTTGTCAGACATCGGACATGACTTGACTCCAACCAGCCTGCAAGCAATTTGCTCCAGCCGAAGAATTCGCGGCCCATAGAGCTCATCATGTCCCACGGGCCAGCAGGAATTGGGTCGGGAGCAATTGGCCGATTTGGATTTTGAAAGACATAAAGGTCCTCCAACCCAAACAAAGAATGGCCGAGCTCATGTGCCATGATGGCATCGTTACCAGTAGCCGACCCTGCCTCGAAAGAGACTCCTTTCGCGACTCCGTTCTTAGTCTTGAAAGTCATGCCTGGGAAGGCCTCTCCCGCCCTGATTGAGCGAGAATAACCAGTCGATAGAACCACGCCATCATAGAGATTGAAATCCACTGCAGCGTCGACAAGTGCTAAAGCGTCCCTCGCCAACTGACCGTTGTGCCACTGTGGAATGTTCTCGGGTAGGCGATAGTCCGCAGCGGATTTCGGCATCTTCACCCACTGCTGTTCGGGCAGAAACTCGTAGGTTATTGAAACCTTCCCATAGGACGTCGCTTTGTAAAACTCGACCACCTTCTCTGTTGCGACTTTGAGTCGCGCTAGATCCGATTCGGTAAACGGGAGATCGCTAAAGATTATGGGAACATAAAGAATTCGCGCTGATACGGTACCGCTTTTGGCGTTGGCGGGACGAGGGAACCCATTCGAGACATCTGTTCGGGGGGTCAAGTCTGACGTCTTGCAAATCTCGACATCGGAGAGAGAGGCCTGACTGCTTATCGAAGAAGTCTGGCTCAAGTCCTTTGGAGGAGGAGTTGGTGATGAACTGGGAGACGGGGTTGGTGTAGCTGTGGTCTCAGGAGTCGAGGTCGGGGTGGGGACAACTACAGGCTTTGGTTTCGGCCTCACGACTTCGCAAACAATGTTGTCGCGGTCAGTGTCCAACTTTTTGTTGAGTCTGAAAACAGCTGCGTTGACCCTTGGGGTGAAGATTGGGCCTGCACCTCTGTTGACAGCAGACTTGTTTAGAGAGACGCCGTGTTTAAAGGTCTTGCGTAGTTCAACGCAAGTCTTAAATGTCTTAGCCTCGGCCTGTGCTGCAGGTACCAGACCTAGGAGCAAGCCTGCGAGAACTATTGCAATTAGGCGCTTCATGATTCCCCCCAAAGTATGCCCTCGACGAGGGCTCAACGTTGTAGCATTCGCATATATCGAGCTGTGGTTGCCTGCTAACCTCTCGAAATCTCAATGGTCTCGAAGTCACCAGTTCCTACGACCTTGATTCGAACTCCCTCAATCACAAAAGAGTCGCCTAGGACAGCCACGTAATCACCAAGAGTCTTCCTGTCGCCGACATTTAACGTGAATTCGTTGGAACGACCGCCAGCTACTTTTTGCCACACGGCCCAGGCCCAGTCATCATTACTGACAGAAGTTGCGTCAGAGTTGATTGGAGGGGCTGAGTTTTTGTTGAGATCAACGATGTATGCCATAACTCCATAGAAACCTGGAGGAAACTCGCGATCACCCGCCCTGAAATTACTCCACTTATCAATACCGTGTGATTCCACGACAATCGCTCTTGTCGGTGACAACCGAATTACGGCCATCTTGGTTTGACGGTCTTCTCGCTCTACCGGGGAAAGGGAGATTCTTGCGTTCTTGAGCATGGCCGCATCATCACAATAGATTTGATTATCTGGCAACCAACCGAGTACAAATTGCTCCCAGGGATTGAGGGCCAAACTTATGCCAGATTGGTTTGTGCCCATGCTCAGAGGCCAACCATTTCCTGGCGCGTGCATTGTTATGTTGAAGTCATGCAGGGTCTCATGGATGTAGTAAGCCCATTTGAGTGTTTCCATCCCTTCAAGGATTTTTCCCCAGCTAAAGAGGTTCAGCTGCACGTCGCCTTCTTTAGCCTTGAACCATTGGTTGCGTACGATGAAATCGACGAATGTGATCTCGCCGTCAGGGTAGAAGAAGTAAACAGTTGAGAACTTCCGTAGGTCTACTTCTTTCGTGATTTGATCTATGAAAGGTTGTGCTTGGTCAGCCATCCGGCGGACGTGATCAGAAGCAAAAGCATCTTTAGTTTTGGCATCAGAAGGGTAGGCTGAACGCTCCTTCGGCATCCTCACCCATTTATCAATTGTGGTTATGTTGAATATTGACTGACCATTGCTGAAGTAAGAGAACCAATCCGTCATCCACTTCTTGTCATACTCGAGTTGAGCAAGGACCTCCGGACCACCTTGAAAGTCCGGGAAATCTATTGGGACGATTAACACTTCATTGACGCCATTTACAAACATCCGATTCTTATCGGAGTCAACAAGTGGGAAGCCAACCAAGCCACTACCCGCATTTCGCCCCGTTCGGTCCACACTCGCAGCACTATTTTGCAATCTGCACATGTCTAGTGAGACAGGACTCACGGCATTAGGGAATGCGGCCTTAACAGTGTTCACCTTGATCCACTGCAGCTTCTTACCAGCGACCCAGCGGCACTCAAGAATTCCCCCTGGAATGTCAAAGGTGTCTCCCGAGCCCGTGCATGTTGCGTTTTCCACGGGTGTGGTCGCGTAATTGTTGGATTTTGAAGTCTGAACCCTGACCTCTGGGAAATACCGCCACATGAGACTCTTCAGGAAATCGTCGTATTGGCCGCCACCCCAAAAGCACTTCATAAATCCGCCAGTAGCAGGGACTTTCTCTCCCGGCCTGAAACATGGGCTCCCCTCCCTGGGGAGAATTACCCCAGGTGAGGCAGATGGTGCGGGGGCAGGCACAGCGAAAAAGTTCTGACTCCATCTCAATGTTCCCGAGCTGTCTTTCATGCAGACGAGTTCGCCTTGGGAATTAGGAAGACGATCCCCTTCCTTGGGGCACGGGGTCCAGTTTCGGGGATCTAGGGGAATTCGCAGCCTGTTGGCCTCCTCCAAAGAGAGGTCTGGTGAGGTTGTTGGAGAAGCGCTTGGGGTTGGAGTTGGGGTTGGTGTGGCCGTTGGACTCGGTGTTGGTGTGGCCGTTGGGCTTGGTGTTGGTGTAACTGTCGGCTCCGAGCTTGGAACTGGTTTTGGCGCAACAACCGGCTTTGGCCTAGGCCTCACAACCTCACAAACAATGTTGTCCCGATCAGTGTCCAGCTTTTTATTGAGTCTGTAGACGGCCGCGTTGACCCTTGGGGTGAAGATTGGGCCTGCGCCTCTGTTGACAGCAGACTTGCTGAGAGAGACTCCGTGCTTGAAAGTCTTGCGCAGTTCAACGCAGGTCTTGAATGTTCTGGCTTCTGCTTGTGCCGCTGGCACAAGGCCCAAAAGCAAGCTTGTCAAAAGAATTGCAATAAAACGCTTCATGCCCCCACGCTTTCCTACTGCTCGAAAGCTTAGAGGGGATGGCAAGAATGCAAAAGACAGTTAGGGCGAAGCCTTGTTTGCCAAACTAACGAATTGTCACAACCAAGGCTTGATTGGACTTTGAGATGACAGAGATTGTGAGACCCTCCACAACAACTGACTCTCCTGCTTGCAGGGCTGCATCCTCGAACATCTGAGAGACGGACCTAGTGGGCCGGACAACATTCCAGCCCCCGCGAATAGAGGGAATTGTCATGTCGACTGTGTAGACCAAGAGCCCAGTCTCGGTGGCTGGCAGATAATCGAGTCCTACACTTGCCCGAAATTCTGCGACCAATATCTTTTTATCGCTCAGCCTGACCATGACGGACTTAATGCCCGGATCTGAGGAGGCAAGCGGGGACATCGAAATAGTTCTCGGTTGCTGCCTCCACTCCGCCAAGTCTCGACAAACGTAATTGTCAGCGGGGAGCCAATCGAGCAAGAACCTGTTCCAGGACGTGAGTTCAAGAGCTTTCTCGCTCCAATTGAGGGACATTATGTCCCAGGCCCCGAACGTTGCCTCTTGCGGCTGAATTGTGTAGAGATCGTGCAGTCCAAAAAGGTGACCTGTCTCGTGGACCATCCACTTCCAGCCCGCTCCCGGAAAGCGTGAGTATGCGTCAGCTCCCGAGAATGTGCCGTTTTTGACATAGCCGTCATCTGTTTGCACTTTGCGCGGAAAAGCAGGGCCGTAGGCAATTGAGGAGCGCGGAATTTGCTTGGGGCTGAGAACATAAACCGCGTCGAATTTAGAGAAGTCGACGAAAGGGTCAGCCGCTTTGAGCGCAGCCTCCCAGTAGCCGTTTGGATCTCCACCATTCCAGCTGCCTAGATTGTGGAAGGTCGATGTGAAGGACATGCGCACATACTCGGGCAAGACTTCAAACTCGAACTTGAGCTTCCCGCCAGACATCTTTTGAAAGAACTTGTCTGTTTGATCGGCCATTTCAAAGTACTCGGTTGCTGGGTCGCCACTTCCGACGACATCAGAGAAGTCAACCGGCACGATAATCGCCCTCACAACACCTTCTCGAGGCAAGCGATCTGCCCTTGCGGGGAAGCCTTGATTCATGCCGAGATTGCCGTCCTGCCCCAAAAGTTGACACTTGTTCGAGGGCACAAATACAGGTAGGTCGCTAACCGTATCCAGAGTCACTCCGAAGAAGCCGGTTGCGTTTGGCTTTACTCCTCTAACCGTGGCAATACCCAAAGCAGAAACTTCGACTTGATAGGTCCTGCGTTTGAAGTCTTTACTGTTTCCATTTGGCTCAACGCTGTCGATCAGGTGGCTTCCAGACGGAAGTTGCAAGTAGGTACTTCCATCGGAGTTGCCCGGAACATATCTCCATGCTTGGCCCTCTAATTTGACCCAAACTCCTGGAGCTCCAATTGGGCTAGTGGGCCTTTTCGGGTCGTAGGTGAAAAGCTTCAGATTCGTCCCACTCGGCGGCTGAGTAGAAATCGATGGCAGTTCTGGAGTCACAAATGCAATCCAGCTGGACCCCGGCCCCCCTCTGTATATCTTGAGTTTTGTCGAAGTGGTGGCGGGACTAGTGGTGACAGGTGCACTCACACTCGGTGAAGGGGTTGGAGTTGGAGTTTGGGTGGGGGTCGGAGTTGGAGTTGGGGAAGGCTCAGGGACGATAGGTTCAACCACCACCGGCTTGGGCTTAGGTCTTACCACCTCACACACAATGTTGTCGCGGTCAGTGTCCATCTTCTTATTGAGTCGGTACACAGCGGCATTCACCCTTGGGGTGAAGATTGGGCCTGCACCTCTGTTGACCGCGGACTTGTTTAGAGAGACGCCGTGTTTGAAGGTCTTGCGCAACTCAACGCAATTCTTGAATGTTCTGGCTTCGGCTTGAGCGGCTGGCACAAGTCCCAGGAGAAGGCTTGCTAGCAATATTGCGATCAGACGCTTCATTCCTCCGCACCTTCCTATTGGTCGAAAGCCTAAAGGCTTTTTTGGTGTAGGGAAGGGAAGGGGTCAGTGAGCTCCCGCAAGCCTGAGCAGGTAGGCCTGGTCCGCAACAGTCGAGTACACCGCAGATGCTGGTTCTAGCCTCACCCCATTAGGCGAGGAAGTGGACCCAGCTCCAGTCCCCTTCGGAGGACCCAAGATAGCTTCCCTTGTGAAGGTAGCTGCCGACTCTGCTAATTCCAACCAGATGCAGTTAGTTGGAAAGCGCATGCACAAGGTAACGTCGGCCTCTGTTGGCGGACTACAGGCGGTTATCTCTACCACCAGAAGCACTCTCAGCATCACCGTGCCAGAGGGCTTAGCGCCTGGAATCTTCAACCTTGTGTTGGAGAGCACTGATGGAAGACTCACAATCATGAGATTCGTGACAGTTCGTTAGTTCAAAACCAAAGATAAAGGCCACTCCTAAAGGGGTGGCCTTTATTCATTGGCGTGCCCGATGCGTGCCCATTAGTCATGAGATCCGAACGAAGAGGGCCTCAAACTGCTTCACATCATTGAAACTACTGAGCGTTAGCTTCCGCGAGGGCAGGTTGAAAATTATTTGTTGCCTTACGCCTTCCGCGCTCAGAGCAGATTTGAGGGAGTCAAAAAGTGTCTTCTCTACCACTTCTGTTAAATAGTGTGTACTGTTTGGGCACATAACGTCTGAACTTTCTGCCCTAGTCGCCTCAGGCTTCAGTGGATCGCACAGCTAATCAGCAAGAGGGGTCCTTCAAATGTCAAAAAAGGTGTTCAAGCTAAACAAAGGAATTAGCCGCGGGTATGCAATGGGAGGAAAGGGCTCAGCGCTCTCGATTCTCTCCTCTTTTGCACTGATAGCTTCGTTGTCCATAGGCATGCCTGCCCATGCCTCTTTAGAACCCGCCTACTATCCATCGGGTCCCCAGCAAAATGTGTCTAAGCAGACACTCACTGATGGTGGTTGGGAGCTGTGCTGGTCAGGGCTCTACGGTGGAACCGATACCATGCAGAACATATTTGATAGCTGCACTGAGACCTACCTACTGTATGCCGGAGGCGAGACTGCCGCTGATTCTTACCTTCTGGCAGCAGCAGGAGAGAGAACTACCGTTTTCACTGAGACCACAGCAAATCAACCCGTTGAAAACAACGGTTCGTTCTGGTACCTAAACTACGGTCAGCAAGGCGTCGCCTCCTCCATAGGGTTCGCGCCTAATTCCACCATTACCCAATTCGAGGCGGATACTTACGACTCAGCCGACCCCCTAAGGCTTTCGTGGCACACGCAAGTTGGCGGACCGTGCAACACCTCCCCGCCCGCCACACGCTCAATATGTGGTGGATATAGAATCGGCACTTTGAGTGGGCTGAACGATAGCTCGCTGTACGAGAGGGCTATCTGGCAGTCTTCTGGCAGACCAGAACCAGTGGCCGAAACACCAACACCGGAAGAGCCCGAGGCTGTCCAATTTGGAGGACCCTTAGCCATGGGTGCAACATTTGTGCGCAATGAATCCGGGGAGATTAGTGAGGTGCGCATCTCTGGCAAGAGAATGCTCACGATTTCACGTGCGACGATCAACGGAGTTGGAGTTCAGTTTGTGTCAACAAAAAACACAGCTGTATTTGCTATTCCAAAAGACTTAGCTAGAGGAACCTATGACTTGGTCCTCGAAACCAGAAGTGGGCGAGTATCCATAGCCAGACTCATTACCATTCGATGACCGCCGCTTGGGGCTCAAGCTGGGGAGAGATTTCCTGAGAGCGTCAGCATCGATTACTCTCTGCGGCTTGGGATCCATGACGAGACAGGAACATCGCTCCAGGCAGAAGAACTGATTCCAACAATGGTGCACCCCCTGGGACTTGAACCCAGAACCCACTGATTAAGAGTCAGTTGC
>CAYTOH010000037.1:0-8212 GCA_964439375.1 uncultured Aquiluna sp. | reverse complement strand
AGACGGAGGGCGCGACCAGAAACAATCGCGTCCTTGATGGACTCCACGCCATCGGCTTCACCGGCGTGGACGGTAACAGGGAATAGCTCTGTGGCTAGGTAGTCAAAGGCTGCCTTGTGCCTAACTGGCAAGAACCCTGCTTCGGCTCCCGCGATGTCAAATCCAACCACGCCGTCATTGCGGTGCCGAACGGCTAGCTCAGCAATCTCTAGACCTCGATCTGCGTGGCGCATTGCAGTCACAAGCTGGCCGGTTCGAATAAAGCCGCCTGCAGCCTCAACCTCCTCCATGCCACGCTCTAGACCATCTTGGACTGCCTCTACGGTCTCATCCAGGGTCAACCCGCCACGTAGGTGCTGCTCAGGTGCCCAACGCAACTCCGCGTAGATGACATTCTCCGCAGCTAGATCCATGACCGCCTCATACGCCACTCGCTCCAAACCCTCGCGGGTTTGCATGACAGCGACTGTGTGGTCAAAGGTCTCTAGATAGCGAACCAGGGAACCTGAGTTTGCTGCCTCCGCAAACCAGCGACCAAGATCGGCTGCGTTGCTGGCCGGTAGTGGATGACCAATCTTTGCCGCAAGCTCGATGATGGTTTGGGGGCGCAGCCCACCATCTAGGTGGTCGTGCAGCGAAATCTTAGGTAGCGAGCGGATGTCCATGGTGTCCTAACTGATTCTGTTCAAAATGAGCTTGCGCTCGGGGGCGGTGGATCCAATTTCGATTCCGGTCAGGGCAATCTCGATCGCGCGATCAAACTTCTCCGGGGTGTCGGTGTGCAGTGTCATTAGCGGCTGACCCTTGGTAACCGTCGCACCCAACTGGGCGTGAAGTTCAATGCCAGCACCAAATTGAACCGCGTCCTCTTTGCGCTCTCTGCCAGCACCCAATCGCCAAGAGGCGACTCCGAGCGCGAGGGCATCGAGCTTAATCAGTGAACCTGAGTCTGAGGCAAGAATCTGATGGGTGTGCTTGGCCTTTGGAAGCGCGGCATCTGCATCTCCACCCTGCGCAGCGATCATCTGGCGCCACTTGTCATAAGCCTTGCCATTGCTCAGATTTTCGCTTGGGTCTTTATCGACGCCAACTAGCCGGAGCATCTCACGAGCCAGCTCGACAGTGAGCTCGACTACATCAGCGGGCCCGCCCCCGCGTAAGACATCAACCGACTCCTCCACTTCAAGAGAATTCCCTATCTTGAGCCCCAGGGGCGTGGACATGTCGGTCAGCAGTGCGCTGGTTTTCACACCTGCGTCTTGACCCAGCTGAACCAAGGTCTTTGCCAGTTCAGTCGCTCTGTCGAGGGTCTTCATAAATGCACCGGAGCCGACCTTGACATCGAGCACTAAAGCCGAAGTTCCCTCAGCAATCTTTTTGGACATGATCGAAGAGGCGATTAGTGGGATTGCTTCAACCGTTCCCGTTACATCTCTCAGGGAGTAGAGCTTGCGGTCAGCGGGAGCCAAGCCAGCACCCGCGGCACAAATCACTGCACCAACTTCAGCGAGCTGAGAGTAGAGCTCGGTGTTTGAAAGACTCGCCTGCCAGCCTGGGATGGCCTCCAGTTTGTCCAAGGTTCCACCGGTGTGACCAAGGCCTCGACCAGAGAGCTGCGGGACTGCAACACCATAGCTTGCAACTAAGGGTGCCAGCGGCAACGTTATTTTGTCGCCAACTCCGCCGGTTGAATGCTTGTCGGCGGTTGGGGCGCTCAGGCCCTGAAAATCCAACCTTTCGCCCGAGTTGATCATGGCCATAGTTAGGTCTTTGATCTCTCTGCGATCCATGCCGTTGAGCAAAATTGCCATAGCCATGGCACTCATCTGCTCATCAGCGACGGAGCCTTTGGTGTAACCATCGACTAGCCAATTAATCTCTTCGGTGCTGAGTTCTCCGCGATCTCGTTTTTTGATGATCAGCTCAACGGCACTAAAACTCACTTGCGCTCCAATAGGTCATCCGGGCCAAAGGCGTCTGGTAGCACCTCATCGATGGTCTTGATTCCAGAAACGGTGCTCAAAAGCATGCCTGGAGCGTGGTGTTCATAAAGTAGCTGGCGGCATCTTCCGCAGGGCATGAGCTCGTTGCCATGCTTATCGACGCATGCAAAAGCAACGAGTTTCCCGCCACCGGTTCTAAATAGTTCGCTGACCAGCGAGCACTCGGCGCAAAGCCCAATGCCATAGGAAGCATTCTCCACGTTCGCTCCGGTGATGATTTTTCCGGAGTCGGTAAGCGCTGCTACTCCGACGGGAAAGTTGGAGTAGGGGGCGTAGGAATTGTCCAAAGCTTTGATTGCAGCGGCTTTGAGTTCTGCCCAATTTATTTCCATGCCCTAGCCCTTCACATAAGGCTGAGCAAGTGCCTTTGGAGCTCTGGATTTACCCACGAATCCAACTACCGCGATGATGGTCACAACGTATGGAACCATCGCGATGAAGTCTGATGGAATTCCAGGAGCAACCTGGTTTCCCCACACCCTCAGGATGATTGAGAAACCAAAAAGCAGTGCTGCTAGAGCTGCCGTAACTGGGTGCCAACGACCCAAGATCATTACCGCAAGCGCGATAAAGCCAAGGCCGCCCGACATCTCCTTACCAAAGGCCCCAGATGAACCTACGGTTAGCGCAGCCCCGCCGAGCCCCGCTATAGCTCCACCGATGGTCACCCACCAGAATCTGGTTCGACCGACATCAATACCTACCGTGTCAGCTGCCAGCGGGTGCTCACCAACGGCCCTTGCACGTAGACCGAGTTTGGTCTTGAACATCACAAACCAAAGCAACGGAACCATCAAGATGGCGATGTAAACAATCAGTCGATTCTCAAACAAAACCGGACCCAAGATTGGAATTTCACTCAGGAAAGGAATCTTGATTAGGTCCAAGGTGCCTGGGAAGTTGACGTTCTCACCATCTTCCTTTAGCCACTGCTGGAAAAGGAAGTTCGTGATTCCAATCGCCAAAACATTCAGCACGACTCCAACGATGATTTGCTGGGCGAGGAATCTAACCGCGAAGGTCGCCAAGATCATCGAGAAGATCGCTGCTGTGAACATGGCGGAGATGATTCCGATGGTGAAGCTCTTGGTGATCGTGCTAACCACAGCTGCAACGAAGGCCCCGGTCAACAACTGACCCTCAATGGCAATGTTGGTTACACCAACCCGCTCGCTCATGATTCCGGCCATGGCACCTAACACAATTGGAACTGCCAAAACCAGAGCCGTGCTGGCTATGAAGGCAACGGGGACTGTGTTTCCAGTTGCTAGCCAACCAAGCAGGGCGATAATCCCTAGTAGCCCATAGGCAGTGGAGAGCAAAACCGGAGTTTTCTTGTTCTTCAGCGAAAGCACAAGGGAAACTGCGGCAATAAATAGCAACAGGACACCGGTTACAGTTCCCAGAAGAATCGCATCAACCACAATCGGATCAAACTGAACCGCGTCCTGGCGACGAGAGATAGCAAATGAGACCTCGCCTGGCTTTCCGGTTATCCCGAAAAACCACAGCACGAGTAGACCGATGGAACCCATCACTATTGGGGCTTTGAAGCCTGCTTTTTCTTCAGCCATGTTGTTCACTTGGCACCCCCTCTCCCAAACAAGCGTTGTTTCAGGGCACCCAATGCATTGGTGTGCTGGGGCGGCGGAAGCCTAAAGATTGCGCGGATCAATGGTGGGGCCGCGATAAACAAAACAATGGCTCCCTGCACGATTCCCAAAACCTCTGGGGAGATTCCGATTACCTGCATTCCCGCGGATCCCGCTTTGAAAGCTCCAAAGAGCAGTCCAGCCATCAGAATGCCGGGGGCCGAAGAGCCTCCAAGCAGGGCGACCGTGATGGCATCGAACCCGATGTCGGCGTGAGAGGAAGGGATTACTCCGGTGTCATCACCCAAAGCCTGGTTGCCGGCTGCAACACCAACAAAAGCCGCCGAAAGCGCCATCGCTATGACGTAGGTCTTGCCCACGCTTATACCAGCGGTTCTTGCAGCATCAGGGTTGTGCCCAACCATACGGAGCCTAAATCCGATAGTGGAGCGCTCCATGAGCCACCAGTAGACAACCACCGATGCAAGAGCCAGGATCAGGCCGAAGTGCAATGAGTAGCTGTCTCCCAGGAGGTTAGGAAGCAAAGCGGTCTCAGCTGCCGGGTCAGCCTTAGGGTTACCCGATGCGCGCTGCTCCTGTAGGAGGTTTGGATCACGCATCAGGAACGTGAAGAACGACAGTGCAATGTAATTGAGCATGATGGTCAAAATAACCTCGTGCGCACCGGTTCTAGCCTTGAGGAAACCGACTAGGGCACCGAGTAATGAAGCACCGAGAATTCCCGCCAGCAAGGCGACAACCATGTGGATGATGAAGGGGAGCTCGATACGAGTTGCAACCCAGGTGGCAAAGATGATTCCAAACACCAGCTGGCCGGTGCCACCGATGTTGAAGAGTCCAACCCGGAAGGTGAGGCCGATCCCTAGGCCCGCTGCGATCAACGGAGCACCTAACCGCAAGGTCTCGGTCAAGGGCCTAATTGCCCTTTCAAAAGAATCAGCCTCGAAGTTATAGATAGCTCCCTTGAAAAGCGCGCCGTAGCCTGAGGAGACCACATTCCAAGCAGCACCAAGTGCATCGCTCGGCCTTGAGAAGACATAGCCCATCGCGCTGAGGAATTCTTTGTTGGAAATGATCATGAAGATCGCACCAACCACAAAGCCTAGGAACACAGCCAAAAGGGTTCTAGTTGGACTGCCGGACAGGATCTCCTTTAGCGCCTGTGAGAAACGGTCGTCTTTTTCGGTCATGCTATCACTCCCGCCATCATCTTGCCCAAAGTCTCACGCGAGGTTTCAGGTCCAACAATTCCAACGATCCTGCCTCGATACATAACCGCAATTCGGTCTGCGAGGGCCAGCACCTCATCGAGCTCGGTGGAGATCAGCATGACCGCCTTACCCCGATCACGCTCCGAGACAATTTGCTCGTGGATGAATTCGATTGATCCGACATCGACGCCTCGAGTTGGTTGTGATGCAATCAAAAGCCCAACGTCCCTTGAAAGCTCTCGCGCAACAACCACCTTCTGCTGGTTACCTCCAGAGAGCTTGCCCGCTGGAGTGTTGATTGATGGAGTTCTTACGTCAAAGCGTTTCACCAAATCCGATGCGATAGACCTTCTGGTGCCAAAGCTGATGTCAAAGCCCTTGGTGAAGCGAGACTTGAAAGACTGGTTCAACATCAGGTTCTCTTCGATAGAAAACTCCGACACCAGGCCATCCTTTTTGCGATCCTCAGGGATGAAGGCGACTCCGGCCTCAAGCACTTCTCTCACTGATGAAGCAGTCAGGTCTTTACCATTAATCTCAATAGTTCCAGACCCCTTGATTACGGGCCTCAGGCCAAGAATTGCCTCTGCCAATTCAGTCTGGCCATTGCCCTGCACGCCCGCCAAAGCAAGAATTTCACCGGCCCGGACGGTGAGCGAAACATCGTTTACGGCTCGGTGTTTGCGGTCGTCCAAAACCGAGATTCCTTGGACTTTCAGAATCTCATCGCCAAGCTTGGCTTCAGCCTTCTCAATGGTTAGCTCAACATCTCGACCAACCATCAAGGAGGCGAGCTCTGAAGTGGAGGCTGAAGGCGCAGCGCTACCAACGACCTTGCCCAAGCGAATCACTGTGATGCGGTCGGCAACTTCCTTCACCTCACGAAGCTTGTGGGTAATAAACACAATTGAGGTTCCGCTCTTGGCAAGCTGGCGCATGATCTCCATGAGCTCATCAGTCTCCTGAGGAGTGAGCACCGCGGTTGGCTCGTCTAGAACCAAGACCTTTGCGTCCCGAGAAAGCGCTTTGATGATTTCAACTCGCTGCTGGACACCAACCGGCAAGTCTTCAACCATGGCATCTGGATCAACATTGAAACCAAAGCGATTGGAAATCTCGATTACGCGCTCGCGGGCCTTGCCAATGTCCAGTGCTCCCGCGAAGCCGGTTGGTTCGTTTCCAAGAGCGACATTTTCCGCGACTGTGAAAACGGGGATGAGCATAAAGTGCTGGTGGACCATCCCAATGCCAGCTGCCATTGCATCGCCGGGGCCTGAAAAGGTTTGAGGTTGGTCGTTGAGGAGAATCTCACCCTCGTCCGCGCGATAGAGACCGTAGAGGACGTTCATCAATGTCGATTTGCCGGCACCGTTTTCACCCAGCAGAGCGTGAATCTCGCCGGACTCTACGGTTAGGTCTATTGAGTCATTGGCTACGAGTGTGCCAAAGCGCTTAGTGATTCCGCGCAGCTCTAATTTCAATTGAGCACTCCTTCGTGCAGACACTCTATTCTGCCAAAGAAAAGGGCCGCAGAGTTCCCTCTGCGGCCCTTTTTGATCTAAGAAGAGATTATCCCAGTGGGTCAATCTCGCCGGCGATGATGCCAGCCTCGATCTCAGCAAGGCGTGCCTTGACATCGTCAGAGATCTTGGAGTCAAACTCGTAGAACGGGCTTAGGCCAGTTCCACCGTTTGCCAAGGTGCCGATGTATGCGTCGCCACTGAATGGCTCACCTGAGGAAAGTGCAGCAATGATGTCGTAGACAGCATTGGTCATGCGCTTCTCAACTGAGGTTAGGGTCATGTCTGCGTACTGAGGTGAGGTTAGAGCGATGTCCTTGTCAACACCGATCATTACACCAGCAACGCCAGCCTCCTTGAAGGCCTCTGATACTGCACCGAACTGGTCTCCACCAACTGGGAAGATCACGTCAGCACCGTCGTTGATCAAAGATGCAGCAATTGCCTTTGACTCTGGTGAGTTAGGCGCGAAGCTCTCAGCAAATGAGCCCTTCTGGGTCTTTGCGTCCCAACCAACAACACGAACGGTAGTGTTGGTCTCAGTTGCGTAAGCCATTGCTCCGTTGTAGAAACCGTCCATGAAGTCGGTTACTGCAGGGATCTGAACTCCACCGTAGGTACCTACAACCTTGGTGGTTGAGTAGGCAGCAGCTAGGTAGCCAGCTAGGTAGCTGGACTGGTTCATTGCGTAGTTAACTGGCTTTAGGTTTGCGTTGCCCTCGCTCCAACCGTCGATGGTCACGAAGTTGACCTCTGGGTTAGCAGCAGCAGCCTTGTTGGCAGCAGCAACTAGGTTGAAGCCAACTGCGAAGGTAATGTCGCAGCCCTGGTCAACCATTGCCTGAAGGTTTGGCTCGAACTGCTCAGCAGAGTCAGACTCTGCGTCACCGATCTGAACGTTTAGTTCTTCCTTAGCCTTCACTAGGCCGTCCATTACGGACTCGTTGAATGACTTGTCGTCGAAGCTGGCCTCGTCAGAGACAGCGCAAGCTAGAAAGTCGAGTGGCTCCGCGGTCGCAGTCGCGGTGTCTGTGGCGGTTGGCTCTGCAGTTGGCGCATCTGCGCAACCAGAAAGCACTAGTGCTGATACACCCAATAGGGCGAATGCAGCGGATGCGTTCTTTAGCTTCAAGGTTTCCTCCTGAATTTAGATTGACGCGAATACGTCAAATTCCCGATAACTCTACTGAAGCAAATGGGGCGGAAATGACCAAAACTCGAAGGTTTATAAGTTTGAAACTTTTGAATCTAGAGAAGCTCTGAATGCCCGGATTGCTTTAGAACGTCTACCAGCGACTTGACCCGCTGAGCATGCTCCTTGGTCGTTACCAAAAGCGCATCAGCGGTGTCCACCACAATCACATCCTCCAGCCCGATAAGTGCAACCAGCCGGCCGGTGTCGCTCACAAGAATTCCGGATGAAGATTCAGCCAGAACCCTGCCGTGGCCCAACACCGCAAGGTTTCCCTTGCGGCCGTGGGACTGCAGTTCGGCAATGGCAGCAAAATCTCCAACGTCGTGCCACTCAAATTCGCCGGGGACAACTGCAACCAGGCCCTTGGCAGCGGCTGGCTCTGCAACTGCGTAGTCGATTGCAATCTGGGTTAGCTTGGGCCAGATCTCAGTGAGAGCCTTAGACCTGCCTGGCCCATCCCACTGCCTGGCAAGTTCAGAAATTGCCTCGAACAGTTCAGGTTGGGTCTCGGCCAAAACATCGAGCAAAAGCTTTGCCGGCGCTATAAACATGCCGGCGTTCCAGAAGTAATCTCCGGTGCTCACATACTTCTTCGCCAGGCTAATGCTTGGCTTCTCTACGAATTCAGAGACTTCAAAAGCGGTTGGTCTGTCTAGCCGAGGGCCCTTGT
>CAYTOH010000036.1:0-8438 GCA_964439375.1 uncultured Aquiluna sp. | reverse complement strand
GAGCCTCAGTCTTCCAAACTGATTACGCGGGTTCGATTCCCGTCACTCGCTCCAAATGGCCAAAAGCCCGCTACCGCTGGCAGCTGGCGCACCAGTACAACTTCCGAGTAGCCATCAGAGAGATCTGGATTTCTTCGCCGCACTCGCGGCAAGGCTGCCCTTCTCTTTTATAAACGTAGTAACGATTAGCCTTCGAGACCACGCCAGACAGAAAGCCATCTCGGGTGAGCATGATGCCGCGCCTCACCCCAATTTGCATCAGTGTCGCAGCATCGTTCCAAATCCGCATGACCAATTCCGCCGGAACATGTTCCCCGGGCGTAAAGGGTGAAAGCTTTGCTCTATACAAGAGTTCCGCACGGTAAACATTGCCAACCCCGGCCAATACACTCTGATCCATTAGAAGCTGACCTATGGAAACCTTTGACCGAGTCACCCGCTCAACAAAACGTGCAGCCTCGGATCCGGTTGCGTCTTCCCTTAGCGGGTCAGGTCCAAGGCTTTGCTGGACCCTTGTCACCGAATCCGAATCGAGCAGTTCGCACGCGGTTGGCCCTCTTAGGTCAGCAAGTTGTGTTTCTCCCAAAAACCTAGCCCTGACCAATCCCTTCGGTTCAGGAATCCCCTCTTGGATTGAGCTCCAGCCCCACTTGCCGTAGATGCCAAGGTGGATGCGCAGAACGGCAGGCTCAAAGGTAAGGAACAGCTGCTTACCCCATGCCTCTGCGCGCAGCAATTTGGTACCAGTTATGAGCTGGGCGTCGGTGAATCTCCCCTGAGGAGAGCTGATCACAAGTACCTGATTGTGAAAGTGCTTCTTGAACGCTTTTGCGGTTCGATGAACAGTGTGCCCCTCGGGCATTTAGTAGAGCACCTCACCAGTTTTTTCGAAGTGAGCAATCTTTCCGATTCGGCGCACGTGACGCTCATCCCGGGAAAAGGGACGGTCAATGAAGACCTTGATCAGCTCAAGCACTTCCTCCTGGCCGTGCTGGCGAGCACCAACGGCACAAACATTTGCATCATTGTGATCTCTGGCGAGGGCTGCAGTTTCGAGATTCCAAATCAATGCAGCCCTGACACCCTTGACCTTATTGGCCGCAATCTGCTCGCCGTTACCGCTGCCGCCAAGAACAATCCCGAGTGAAGGAACTCCGGAAGATTGATCGGCGACTACCGCTTGTGCTGCGGCTATGCAAAAACCCGGATAATCATCAAGCGCGTCATAAACCCTGGGCCCGTGATCGATGAGCTCGTGTCCTAGTGCTGCAAGCTGCTCGACCAAGAAGGCACTCAGTTCCATGCCTGCGTGGTCGGTGGCAATGTGAATGCGCATGTTCAGGACCTTCCCTTAGTTATCTTTGCAACCAACTCCTTTGGTTGATCAGTCCTGATTGCGACTGATTCACCGAAGTTAGTGCGAACCAAAACCCCTGGGCCGCTGGATGGGATAAAGGCAAGGGTTTTCTTTGCATATCTAATTCCAAGCCCGCCGTAATCCACTGCTCGCAGTTCAGCTTCCTCGGCTCCGGTGATGCTAGCCACGCTAAGCCTCAAAGCCGGTATGGACCCCAACTTCACAACCAGTTCGCGCCCAAGTTCAACCGTTGGTTTGCGAAGGCCAAATCCAGCTAAACCAATTGGGAGGGCAATGATTGCGAGGATCATCCACGGTGACAGAATCGCCTGCTCCGCGGAGTTTCCTACTTGAATCAGAATCGTCAATGAGAAAAGCAAGAAAAGAAAGCTGAACATCACTGCGGTGAGGCCAAATAGCAGAGGCTGCAGCAGTCGTCTACCCAGTACAAAGCCAAAGTAACTCAAAAGAAAGAGCATGACTAAGTAAAAGACAGTAATCCCAAGGAGATAAGCGTTAGCGTCACTGAACCCATCGGGCTGGCCGCTAAACCCCCAATGGATTGCTATAGGGTCAGGCAGGTCACCAGAGGCAATCAGTGCCCTGAAGAGGATGAATTGACCAACGACCAGCAAAGAAGCCAGGCCAATTACCCAGAGCCGAGATTTAGACATCCGCAAGCTTGCTCCTTGTAAACCTCATCACCACTGAAGCCACAAATGCCGTCAGAATCACATACGCGAGGGTAAGCGCTTGGAGTTCTAGGCCGATCACAATCGGTGCAGCCAGAGCTGCGATGACCATAGAGAACTCACCCCTTGCGATCAAGAATCCGGTTGCGCGCCAGGTGCTGAGTGGGTCATGCATGTCTCTTGTTACCCACCAACCAACAAGCAACTTTCCAGCCACTCCCAGCCCGGTTAGCAAAATTGCTAAAGGCAAAACCGCCGGTAAGTCTGCTGGGTTGGTGGTGATTCCAAAAAACAGAAAGAAGATGGCGGCGAAAACATCACGAATTGGGCTGAGCCTTGCGCGTGCCGTTTCTGCTACCTCGCCAGAAAGCAATAACCCAATGAGGAAGGCTGCAACGACTCCTGAGAAGCCGATTAGGTCAGCTAATCCTGCGGCCAACAAAGCCGCTCCAAAGACCGTGAGCATCAAGCCGCCCGGTTCATTGGGATCCAAAATCTTGAGCCAACGAGTGTTTCCCTTGAAGCTAATCAAGATCACTAGGCCTGTGATGGCAAGAGCAATCGATACCGAAATGATTCCAGTCCAGGCAGAAACACCGAGCACAACCGCGGTAAGTAGCGGTAGGTAGGGTGCTAGGGCTAGATCCTCGAACACCAGCACGCCGATGGCGCGCTTTGACACTTCGGAACGACGCCATCCCATCTCTTTGATTAGTTGAGCCGCGATTCCCGAGGAGGACACGTAGGTTATGCCCGCTAGCGCTAGCGCTCCCCCGATGCCCCAGCCAAGCAGCAGTCCAATCACGAATCCGGGCGTAGCATTGGCAAAAAAATCGATGATGCCAGCGCTCTTGCGCTCCTTGAAAGCCTTAGCGAGGTCATATGCGCTGTATTCCAGACCCAGCAGCAAAAGCAACATGATCGCACCGATTTGAGCCCCGGTGTTCAGAAACTCTTCGCTCAGTGACAGGGGAATAAGGCCCCCCTCGCCCAGAGCTAAACCAATTAGCAAGTACAGGGGCACAACCGAAAACTTGAGGCGGTTCGCAATCAGAGCGACAACACCGAGAACAAGCAGCGCAGCCCCGACTTCAGTGAGTAGCGCAGCTGTCTCAGTAGATGCTGCTGCAGCAAATGGAGTTTCTGGCACCCGCCAATTATCTCGCGCAAACTCCTTGTCGAGTTTCGCTCTAGGCTTGAATCGAAATGAAGTAGATGGAGTAATGAATGCCCGGCGAAAACCTCACCCGTCAAGAAGCTAGCGAGAGAGCCAAGCGAATCCATGTCGAAAGCTACCAAGTCTTACTTGACTTGACCGTATCCGAGGAGACATTTGCCTCGACCACAACGGTTCGCTTTAACTCCTCAGAACCGGGCTACTCAAGCTTCATTGATGCCCAAACCGCATCGGTAGAGAGCATTGAGCTAAATGGTGTTGCTCTGGATCCGGCTTCTCACTCGGACAACGTAAGAATTTTGCTACCTAACCTTCAGGCAGAGAACACGCTTGTAATCCAGGCACACGGAAAGTACTCAAACTCAGGTGAAGGATTACACCGATTTGTCGATCCCGTCGATAACGAGGTGTATCTCTACACCCAGTTCGAGGTGCCCGACTCAAGGCGAATGTTTCCTGTTTTTGAGCAGCCTGACCTCAAGGCAACATTCCAGTTCTCGGTAATTGCACCTAGTTACTGGCAGGTAGTTTCAAACCAGCCGACTCCTACACCCACCGAGCTCAGTTCGGGCAAGAGCCGATGGGACTTTGCTCCAACTCCAAGAATTTCCAGCTACATAACTGCCCTAATTGCAGGCCCTTACGTGATGTGGACAGATCAGCTGACATCCCTCAGTGGCAAGCAGATACCTCTCGGTGTCTTCTGCAGAAAGTCACTTGCAGAATTCATGGACGCGGACTACATCTTTGAAAAGACGAAGCAGGGGTTCGCCTATTTTGAGTCCCTGTTTGACTACCCCTACCCATTCGAGAAGTATGACCAGCTTTGGGTGCCAGATTTCAATGCTGGTGCTATGGAGAATGCAGGAGCAGTCACATTCACGGAGACATATGTTTTCCGCTCCGCAGTCACCGACGCGACTCGCGAACGCAGGGTAGTTACGATTCTGCACGAGCTAGCCCACATGTGGTTTGGGGACCTCGTAACTATGCGCTGGTGGAATGACCTGTGGCTGAACGAATCCTTCGCTGAGTACGCATCAACCCTGGCAACTGCTGAGGCCACCGAATGGACTCAAGCCTGGACAACATTTGCCTCTTTAGAGAAGAACTGGGCTTACCGTCAGGATCAACTCCCGTCCACCCACCCGATTGTGGCAACCATCAACGATCTGGAGGATGTCCAGGTCAACTTTGATGGCATCACGTACGCCAAGGGGGCTTCTGTGCTGAAGCAACTGGTGGCTTGGGTAGGGCAAGAGCCATTCATGCGCGGAGTCTCCAGCTACTTCAAAAAGCACGCCTGGAAAAACACAGAACTCAATGACTTGTTGGTGGAACTGGAGAAAGAATCTGGTCGCGAACTATCGAGTTGGTCAAAACTCTGGCTCGAAACTGCAGGAGTCAACACGCTCAAGCCGGAGTTCACGCTGGATGACTCTGGAAACTACAGTTCATTCACTGTCCTGCAAAGTGCGATCGAGGAGCATCCCACCATACGTCCTCACAGAATGGGTATTGGCACCTTCGATCTAGTTGGGGGCAAGCTTGAGCGAACCGATTACTTCGAGCTTGATGTTGCGGGCGAGAGAACAGAGATTCCCGCTCTTGTTGGCAAGAAGCAACCCGACTTGCTGCTCCTAAACGACAATGATCTCGCTTACGCCAAGATACGACTCGACGAGCGGTCTCGCGCTGCTGCCCTGGGTAATCTCTCGGGCATCAAGGACTCACTTGCAAGAACTTTGGTTTGGACAGCGGCTTGGGATGCTACTCGCGACGGCGAGGCCCCAGCGTCAGAGTTTGTAGATCTCGTACTCGGACACATCGCAACCGAAACTGAATCGACGACGATCCTTACCCTGCTACGGCAGCTAGTCACCACTGGGACACTCTACGTAGCCCCGGAGAAGCGAGAGCAAACTCTGGTGAAAATTGCAGACGGCCTGATCGCTCTTGCGGAATCAGCAAGTCCAGGTTCTGATTCGCAGCTTCAGTTCACAAAGTATGTGCCGCAGTTTGCGAGGACTTCGTCGCACTTGGACTGGCTTGCTGATCTGCTGGAGGGCAAGAAGCAGCTAGCTGGATTAGTTGTTGACCAAGACGTTCGATGGGAACTCACGATCGGATTGGTGATCGGTGGACGCTTTGGCGAAGCCGAAATTGCAGCCGAGCTAGCTCGAGACAACACAGCCAACGGTCAGAAGTTTGCAAGCGCTGCACGAGCAGCGATTCCGACTCGTGAAGGTAAGGCTGAAGCCTGGCGAATCCTCACCGAAACGGAGGAGTATTCCAACACGTTGGTCAACGCTGCTTCACTGGCATTTGGTCGCGTCAACGATACTGCTCTACTTGAGCCGTACATGGATAGGTACCTCGCGAATGCCGAGCGACTCTGGGACGAGCGCAGCTATCACATCGCCGCTTATCTTCTAAATAACCTTTACCCGATTCAGCTCGCTAACCAAAAACTTGACGACAAGACCAAGGCGCTTATCGAGACTGACGCAATCAAAGCGAAGCCAGCCTTGCGCCGAATTTTGGTTGAGTCTCTGGCGGGTCTCGAAAGAGGCCTTACGGCTCAGAGGGCGGACAAGTAAATGGAGTGGCTCGAGCAATTAGGCCCCTGGGCGACCCTTGTCAAAATTGGGCTCATCCTTGCCATTGCCCTAATTGCTCGAGTCGTGCTTGGTTTTTCAATCCGGAAATCTGTCAGAGCTGTCCTAAATGGCTCCAAGGGTTCAAAACCAACTAAAACTAGTGAGCAGCGCCTAGCCCAGCGGGCAAGAACCATCGGCAGCGTCCTAGATAATCTGGCGACCTGGACCATTACCCTCACGGCACTGATGATGATAATCAGCGAACTGGGGGTCAATGTAGGCGCTTTGATCGCGGTTAGCACCATTGTTGGTGCTGCCCTGGGTTTCGGAGCACAGACTCTAGTTAAAGACGTGATCTCAGGGATTTTCATCGTCTTTGAAGACCAGTACGGCGTGGGCGACAAGGTTTCGCTCTCCGGTGTTTCGGGAACGGTGGAGCGAGTTCGCCTCAGAGTAACTGAAGTGCGAGATGCCGATGGGATGCTCTGGTTTATAAGAAACGGGGAGATTCTGAATGTCGGAAACTCATCGCACTCCTGATCTATTTGACCGGATAGGTCACGATGGCTTTGAAAAGCTCACCCGCGTTTTCTACCAGGGAGTAGCAAAGGATCCGCTTCTGAAGCCGATGTATCCAGAGGAGGATCTCGGGCCCGCAGAACGCAGACTCAGGCTTTTTTTGGAACAGTACTGGGGTGGGCCCGATACTTACCAGCAAGAACGCGGGCATCCTCGGCTGAGACTGCGTCACTATGAATTCAAAATCGGACCAAAGGCCAGGGACGCATGGCTTCAGCACATGCGCACGGCGGTTGCCGCACTTGAGCTTTCAGAGCTTGATGCTGCGATGCTGTGGGATTACCTCGAGCGTGCAGCTCATGCCATGCTCAACACATTTGAGGATTAGCGCTTAGCCATTACGTGACCAAAGCTGGTTGAGAATCTGACCCAGCCCGGGGCTTCAAACACAGCTACCTCTTCAAGAGGATTGAGAAAGCTGAGTCCAAAGAGGGCAAATGCGGCACCTGCCGGATAGGGAAGTGATTCTGAGAGACTCCTCCCCCAGACCTGTTGGCGAACGCGATTGGCAATCGATAGTCCAATCGAATCTGGTATCGCCTCAGCGACCTCTGCGATGCCAAGCTTGGCCACAGCCGCAATCTCAGTGTTTGAAACAGAAGCAACTTGGTGCCAATTCTGCCGCGGGGGTGTAATCCCAGTCCACGCTGCCCTGGACTGAGTCGGAGGCAGCCTCAGCTCAAGTTCTTCACCCAGGCCAGCCAATCTCTCCAAGATGCTGGCGATTTCGAAAGCGCCATCGACTTGTTCGGCATTTATATGAATAGTCCTGAGACCGAGAACTGTGGGGCCTTTATCTAGCAAGGATGCTGTGAATATGGGTGAGACATAAACTCCGAGCACGCCGCCGTCCATCTTGAACTTAACCAATCCCTTTTCGTCTAGGCGCTTGGCTCTGGACAAGAAAGAGCGCAGATCGCTGATGTCGTTAGGGTCAAGGAAATTCAAAATCATGGTCGATGTCTAAACTAGCCAATGAATTGAGGTTCCATGTCGCTTCCGCAGATCCCGAGCAATCCAGTTGAAGAACTAGTAGCCGTACTCGACCTAGAGGCTGTTTCAAAGACCGAGTTTGTAGGCAATACGCAGTGGATGCCGCATGGAAGAGTGTTTGGCGGCCAGGTCCTGGCACAGTCTTTGGTTGCCGCAATGCGCACAACCGACCCAGAGCGCCAAGTTCACTCGCTTCACTCCTACTTTCTTCGACCCGGTGACATTGCAAAGGACATTCGTTTCTCGGTTGAGATCCTGCGGGATGGTCGGAGTTTTAGTGCACGCCGCGTGCACGCTCTGCAAGACAATCAGCCAATTTTCTCCATGATTGCGTCTTTCCAGGTTCCCTCCGCGGGAGTGCTTCACTCAGACCCAATGCCTGAGGGGGTCCCAGATCCTGAGACACTCCCTTCTGCTGCAGAACTCCTAGGCCAGATAGACCACCCTGCAGAGAGGTATTGGGCTAGTGCTAGGCCCTTTGACCTGAGACATGTGACGGAGCCGGTTTACCTGCGCCCTGCGAAGAATCAGGTCGCAAATCAAATGGTCTGGTTCAAAGCGCTCTCAGATTTGCCGAATGATCCGCAGCTTCACATTGCCTCATTGGCATACGCCTCTGACTACTCGATTCTGGAATCCATTCTGCGAAGACACAATCTCAGCTGGGCTCATCCCGGCCTGAACTCCGCCAGCCTTGATCACGCCATGTGGTTCCATAGGCCAACGCAGGTTGACCAATGGCACCTATATGTCCAGCAATCCCCCGCGGCCCAAGGTGGTAGAGGTCTTTCCATGGGACGCATCTACGATCGCAGCGGAAACCTCGTGGCCTCGGTGGCGCAAGAGGGAATGGTCCGAGTTCCTGAGTTTTCCTAGTCTCGCGTGAGCCTGCGGTAGGCCGACCGGTGTGGCTTTGCCGCTTCAGGGCCTAGACGCTGAATCTTGTTTTCCTCGTAAGCATCGAAGTTACCCTCAAACCAATACCACTGATCAGGTTTCTCATCGGTGCCCTCGTAGGCGAGGATGTGAGTCGCTACGCG
>CAYTOH010000035.1:0-8467 GCA_964439375.1 uncultured Aquiluna sp. | reverse complement strand
GTTGCGGCAATCTCGCTCTATGGAATTAGAAGATCCAAGGTCTTGGAGGAGTTCATCTAATGAAGTGGATTAAAGACAAACTCTGGCGTCACGTAGTTGCGATTGCAGCTGTTCTGTTCTCAGCCTTCCCGCTGTATTTGGTGATCATCACATCGGTCAGCTCGACAGGGTCTCTTCAGCTGACATCCTTCATTCCCCAGGAGATCTCATGGGTGAACTTCGACAAGTTGTTCAATGACCCAACCATCCCCTTCTTGACATGGGTTTGGAACTCACTCCTGATAGCAGGTTCGGTCGCTGTTCTCTCAGTGGTTATCGGAGCTGCATCCGCATTTGCCTTCAGCCGCCTTCGTTTCAAGGGTAAGAAGATGGGTCTCCAGGCACTGCTCTTGATTCAGATGTTCCCAGCAATCTTGGCGATTGCCGCGATCTACCTGATTATGGAGGGCATCGGAAACTTTGCTCCTGAGTTTGGTCTTGGCACCCAGTCCGGTCTAATCCTTGTTTACCTAGGTGGAGCGATGGGTGTGAACATCTGGCTTCTAAAGGGCTTTGTTGATTCAATCCCAATCGAGATTGACGAGGCTGCCAAGATTGACGGCGCTAGCGAGATGCAGACCTACTGGCAGATTTTTATCCCACTAGCATCCCCTGTTTTGGCAGTTGTGACATTGCTCAGCTTCATCGGAACCTTCAACGAATACATCCTCGCTCGACTGTTCTTGGTCGACATGGACATCAGAACAGTTGCAGTTGGTTTGCAGCAGTTCGTGGCTGGTCAATACTCCGAGAACTGGGGTGCATTTGCTGCAGGATCAATCTTGGCTTCGGTGCCAATTGTTTTGATCTTCCTATCGCTGCAGCGCTACATCGTCTCCGGTTTAGCCGGTGGAGCGGTCAAGGGCTAACCGGTTTACTTGCCTAAACCTGAGAGGATATCGCTGTGTCGATGAAATCCTCGCAGCGCTTTTCAGCCCTGCTTTTTGCCGCCTTGTTTGCCCTAACCGGATGTAGCACGGGGTCAGAAACTCAGGCGCAACTCTCGGGCATCAACCTCACTATGTGGGTGGACGCTGAGTTGAAACCGGCTGCAGAGGTAATTGCCCAGCAGGTTCGTTCCAACACTGGCCACACCATGACACTTGTCGAGAAGGACTTTGCATCTATCGAGGCAGAGCTTCTTGAATCGGGCGAATCAGCTCCCGATCTGTTTATTGGTAGCAGTGAGTGGACAGATCGGCTAGCAAGCAATGGATTTGTGGCCTCACTGGGTGATGCAAAGCTTGCCGGCTTTAGCGACGCGGTTGTCCGGGGCACAAGCTTTGCTGGATCTCTTTATGGTGTTCCCTACTCGATTGAAAGCCTCGCTTTAGTCTGCGATGCGGAACGAGTCGCGAGCCAGCCTCGAACCGGAGAAGAGCTAATAGCACTCGGTTATCGGGTTGTCCTCAACCCAGGTGGCGATGCTTACACCATGCTCCCAGTCCAATCCTCCTTCGGCATTTTGCCCCTGGCTCTAGACGAATTCGGCGACTGGCAGGAGAGCACTGGCTTCGGTGCGACGCGGGGGGTTGAATTTGCAACCTGGCTATCGGAAAACAAGGACAGCTTCAGAGAGATTGACTATTCCACCGCAGTTACCGGTTTTGTGAATGGAAACCAACCATGTCTTTTGACGGGCCCCTGGGCACTGAATGAGATTCGTGAACGGGTGCAGTTTGAACCTAAGGTCTATAACTTCCCAAGCTTTGGTGGAGAGCCCGCGCTGTCGTTCTCATCCGCAAGAGCGGTGTTTGTGAGTGGCTTCTCGAAGAATCTGGAAGCTTCAAAAGAAGTTGCCAGATACTTTTCCACTGAGGCTGTCCAACAGCTCATATTTCAACAGATTGGCCGAGTGCCCGCTATGGAGACTGCTGCTGCCAAGACCGCAGACCCTCTAGTCGAAGGATTTTCTAGGGCAGGGAGCCAGACGCTGGTTCTGCCAGGTTCCGGAGCGATGCAGAACACTTGGGTGCCCTGGACTAGAGCTCTGAACTCTCTATTGAGATCTGATGAAACGCCAGCTACGGTCTGGAGCCAGCTATTGACTGATGTTGAGAAAGTGAACGGATAAAGCCTTGGGTATTGAACTAGCTCTGCGACCCCACCACGATGGCTCTGCACTTTATATCCAGAACCAAAAGCCCAAGCTAGACGAAAAGGTGAAGCTCCGGATCAGAGTTCACGTTGGGCTGGGGAAAGTTAAGCAGGTTGTTGCTAGGCAGTCAGACTCGGGAGAGGGTTTCTTCACTGCACCTTTCAAAAAGGTTTTCACTCGCCATGGTTGGGACTGGTATGAGGGTTCCATCCAGATGTATAACCCTGAGATTCACTACCGCTTTCTTATTGAACTAGCCGATGGTTACAGCTATTGGCTGAACGGCGTTGGACTTTTTGACCTTGATCAACCAGACCGCGATGATTTCAAGATCAACACCTACAACCGAGTTCCGAAGTGGGCTAGTGGTTCTGTTTTGTATCAGGTTTTCCCTGACAGATTTGCCCGAAGCGCTGAAGCTAGCAAGCGCTCCTTGCCCGACTGGGCTCAGCCAAAGGATTGGTCCGCTGAGGTCATTGGCAATGGGCCAGGCACCTCAGAGCAGTTCTTTGGTGGTGACCTCAAAGGAATTGAAGAGCGCCTCGGGCACCTCAAAAAACTGGGAGCCACGATCCTTTACCTAACCCCGTTTTTTCCCGGCGGATCAAACCACCGCTATGACGCGGCGAGCTTTGATGAGGTTGACCCGCTACTAGGTGGCAACAAGGCTCTTGCTTCACTCACCAAGAAAGCTCATGAAATGGGGCTCAAGGTTATGGGCGACCTCACGGCAAACCACTCAGGGGATCGTCATGAGTGGTTTGTCGCTGCCTATCGAAACCCAAGCGCTCCAGAGAGCGAGTTCTACTACTTCAGTGATAAAAACACGAAGTATGACTCCTGGTGGGGAGTGAAATCGCTACCGAAGTTCAACTGGGCATCCAAGGAGCTTAGAAGAAGGTTCATCGAAGGCAAGCAGTCAGTTGTTGCCAAATGGCTAAAGGGCTCATACAAGCTCGATGGCTGGCGCATTGATGTTGCGAATATGACCGGCTGGATTCGTGAGGACAACTACAACCGCGAGGTTGCGAAGATCATCCGCAAAACCATGGATGAAGTCTCACCTGAGACTTTCCTAATTGGTGAATTCACATCTGATGCGGCCAACCACGTCGAGGGTGATACATATCAGTCGACTATGACCTATGCGAACTTCACCAGGCCAACCTGGCGCTGGCTCTGGAACCCCAAGGTCAAGCGCGAGGAAAACCAGCTTGGTTTTGGTCGCAAAGAAATCGCTGCAACTGACTTTGTGAAACTGCACAACTCATTTGCAGGCACCTTCCCTTGGCACGTTCGCATGCATAACCTAAATGCCCTCGATACCCACGACACCGGGCGTTTCAAAACCTTTGCGATCCCTGGATCACAGCGAGTTGCTGCAGGTTTGCAGTTCACCTTCCCAGGCATCCCAATGATCTTTGCTGGCGATGAGTTTGGCCTCGATGGCTACAACGGAGAGAACTCGAGAACCCCCATTCCTTGGAACGGGGAGCGAGAGTTTGATCCAGCCATGATCGAGACCTACGCAAAGCTGAGCCAGATCAGAAGGAAGCACCGCGCTCTGGTAGAGGGTTCCATGAGATGGCTCTATGCATCAAAGGAAGCCATGGCTTTTGTCCGTGAGAATAAAACCGAGTCCATCCTTGTGATTGCAACCCGCGGCAGGGACCGAAAGATTGAGTTTGCTCGGGATGCACTCTCGGGCGCGGAGAACGCCGAAAATCTATTTGGCAACGGAGATCTCAGGGCGGTTGGCTCCAAGATTCGCTACGAATCTGTCGCACTAGATTTTCAGATTTGGCGTTTGCCTAGCGCGCATCGCTAGTGCTAATCTTTTGCGGTTGCCTTTTGGCTTCGCCCCGATAGCTCAGTGGTAGAGCACTTCCATGGTAAGGAAGGGGTCGACAGTTCAATCCTGTCTCGGGGCTCGATCGACAGTGAGCTTTCTTACTGCAGTTCGAGGCTGAGTAGCTCAGTTGGTTAGAGCGCACGACTCATAATCGTGAGGTCGCGGGATCGTGCCCCGCCTCAGCTACGCAAGCTTTATCTTCACTCCCCGCAAATCCGCTAGATAGCGAATCCCGTTTGTCTCACTGAAAATCAGTTCTGCATCGACTAATTCAAACTTCTCTGCCACCGGCAGAAACGCATGCAGCCAGGCCCTGGCCTCATATTCAGCCATATTCATGCCGATGCAAGCGTGGGGCCCGTATCCAAATGCTAGGTGTGGTGTTCTGCCTCGAGTCAGCAACACCTCGTCTGGCCTATCCCAAACCTCAGGGTCGTGGTTTGCCGATGCAAAGTGAAGGCGGTGGTAGCTCGGGTTTTCCTGATCAAACTCAGCTGGCTTTATTCGCTCGATGGCTGGTAGGGGTGAAAGAAAGCGCAACATCTCGTTGATAAGAACCTTCTCAAGGTCGCTGTCTGCTTTGACTGCTTCGAGATCGGCTTTGTTGGAGAGTAGGTGCCAGGTTAGGCCTGTCACCAGCTTGATTACCGTATCGCGACCTCCCGCAAGCAAAACACTCGCATAGCCTTTGAATTCAGCTTCACTGATTAGCTCACCGCTAGGCCTGATTGACCGCAACGTGCCCCAGATGTCTTGTGAATCATTGGGTTCATTGAAAACTCGCTTGAGGTATTCGTGGAGGGTGTCTCCAGAGCGAGTTGGGCCCTTGGCTGTCCATACATCGTGTCCCCAGCTGATCCATTCGTCGACGTCCTGGGGACGCTGGTAGATCACACCAAGGCAAGAAACAACAAATGGCAGAGCAAGGTCGTTATAGACATCAAGAATTGAAGACTTTGGTTTCGAGAGCAATAAGCCAGCTATGTCCCTGAAGGCCTGGATGTTTGCCTCCAGCTTGGGCCTTAGAAACATTGGCTGGATTGCGTGGCGATAGTCGGTGTGCTTTGGAGGGTCATATTCAAGTGGGATTTGCCTGTAATCGCGGACGTCCCTATCGCCCTGCAAATCGCTCGAGTAGGTCTCGACGTCTCGAGCAGCAGCCCTGACGGCCTCGTATCCGGTTATGTCACTGTGGTTTTCTTCAGTGAAAAACTTCATCGTTTTCCCTCGCGCTCTGTCTAACCCAGATTACCCTTGAGCCATGGTCAATCCAGACATCCAGGGAAAGCGTTATCCCAGAACTGAAAGCTATCTAGTGGGTAGGGAGAAGGTTCGTGAGTTCGCCAAGGCAGTTTTTGCTGGACCTGAATGCCTTGATCTAGATCGGGCAAAGAGTCTTGGATTTTCGGACCTGGTTGTCCCGCCCACCTTTCCTGTGGTGATTCAGGAGCAGAGTCTGAAGCTGGTGCTTTCCGATCCGGCAGCCCAAATTGATTTCTCCCGAGTAGTTCACGGGGATCAGAGATTTGTTTACCAAAGGCCAATAGTCGCCGGTGACAACCTAACCAGTGAGTTGACTGTGGCGAGTGTAAAGAGCCTTGGTGGTAATCACATGGTGACTTTTGAAACAGCAATTTTTGATGACTCAGAATCATTGGTTTGCACCGCTATCTCGACGCTGGTGGTCAGGGGTCAAGATGCCTAAGTTTGAAGAGCTAAATGTCGGCGATGAGATCGCAACGCAAAGCTACGAGATAAGCCGTGACAGCCTGGTTCGCTACGCAGGAGCTTCTGGGGATTTCAACCCAATTCACTATCGGGATGACTTTGCCCAAGCCGTTGGATTACCTGGAGTCCTAGCACACGGCATGCTAACAATGGGCCTCTCGGTTCAGCCGGTTGTTGCCTGGATTGGCGATTCCGCAAAGGTTGTTGACTACGGAGTCAGGTTCACAAAGCCAGTTCTGGTCCCTGCAACAGGCTTCGCAAGCCTGGTGGTCAAAGCCACAGTTGCTCAGCTCGATCAAGAAAACAAGAGGGTAAGGATCGACCTGAACACCACTTTCAAGGAAAACACCGTGTTGGGCAAGGCCCAGGTTTGGGTTCAGTTTTGACTCTGATTAGCCCGGCTCCACTCTCAACCCTCACCACAATGCAGGTTGGGGGAGTTCCTAAAACACTCAACCGCTGCGAGACCGCAGCTGAGCTTTACGAAGCCGCTAAACAAGCCTGGCTCAGCGAAGAAAAACACCACATTCTGGCAGGTGGGTCGAACACCGTTTTCGCAGATGAAGTAAGCGATTTGAACATCATCCTGGTTGCCAATAAAGGCAAGGAGGTTGTCTTTGAAGACGAGCAGGTCATTCGCGTCAGAGTTCAAGCTGGCGAGGACTGGGATGAGTTTGTCGCCTGGTGTGTAGACAAAGGCTACGCAGGCATCGAGGCCATGTCCGGTATCCCAGGGAGTGTTGGAGCAACTCCGGTTCAGAACGTTGGTGGCTATGGCCAAGAGGTGTCTCAGGTCATTACCCAGATTGAGTTTTTGGATGCCGACAGCTTTGAGGTTGAAATCAAGCCCGCCTCTTTCTTCGAGTTCTCCTACCGTGACAGCGCTCTCAAGCGAGGCCTGAAGGGAGTTATCGGATGGGTGGAGTTTGAACTGAAGAAACTCGGCGGTCTATCGGTCCCGATGGCTTCTGGACAGATCACCAACCACGTTGGCGCAGAATATGGCTCCCAACTTCCACTGAAGCAGGTTCGCGATGTTGTCTTGGAGCTCAGAACCTCAAAGGGCATGGTTGTCAGAAAAGAAGACCCAAACAGTGTGAGCTGTGGAAGCTTCTTTACGAACCCGATCATCAGCTACGGCAGGTCACTGGAGTTCCCGGAGGAGATGCAGCGCTGGCGCATGGAAGATGAGTCCCTGGTCAAGCTCTCTTCGGGATGGCTCATCGAGAATGCCGGAATCCCCAAGGGTTATCGCTTACCTAACTCAAAAGCAGCGATCTCACAAAAACATGCTTTGGCAATCACCAACACAGGTGGTGCAAGCGCAGAAGAGATTCTTGAGCTAGCTCGCTACATCCAAGAACGGGTGGCAGCTAGGTGGGGCATCCACCTTGTCCCAGAGCCAAACTTGATCGGCTTCTAGCTAACCGAAAAGCCTCTGAAGACGCTGAATGCCTTCCAGCAGCTGGTCATCTCCTAGTGCGTAGCTCATGCGGACATATCCGCTTGGGCCAAATGCCTCGCCAGGAACCATTGCAACACCAGCGGCATCAAGGGCATAGTCGCAAAGGTCTAGAGAGCTGTTTAGCTTCACTCCACCAAATTCCTTGCCAATCAAGGCACTGACATCCGAGTAAACGTAGAAAGCGCCCTTAGGGGTTGGAGTGACAAACCCCGGAACCTTGTTCATCTCCGCGACTGCAATCTTTCTGCGGCGATCAAAGGCAGCCAGCATTTCTCTCACCGGCTGCTGATCGCCGGTTAGGGCAGCAAGTGCTGCGCGCTGTGAGATGTTGGAAACGTTTGAAGTCAGATGGGACTGCAGGTTGTTGGCGGCCTTGGCTGCATCAAGGGGTGAAACCATCCAGCCCAGACGCCAACCTGTCATTGCGTAAGTTTTAGCGACACCGTTGACCATAATGGTGCGGTCTGCAAGCTCAGGAACCAGCTCGGTGATCGAGTGAGCGTAGAGGCCGTCATAGGTGAGGTTTTGGTAAATCTCGTCCGAGATCACCCAAAGATTTGGCTTAGAGGCAACCCAATTACCGATAGCGGTGAGCTCATCCTTTGTGTAGACAGAGCCGGTTGGGTTTGATGGCGAGCAAAGCAGTAGGACCTTGGTCTTGTCGGTGTAGTGAGCCTCAAGCTGGTCGACAGTGACCTTGTAGTCCTGGTCTGCGCCAGCAAAAACATCAACCTGCTTGCCGCCTGCCAGCTTGATGGCTTCTGGGTAGGTGGTCCAGTAGGGGGCAGGAACCAAAACCTCATCGCCCTTGTCAACAACAACAGCAAAAGCTTGATAAACCGCCTGCTTACCACCATTTGTGACGGTCACCTGAGCAGCTGTTACCTCAGTTCCAGAGTCCCGCTTAGTTTTTTCAACGATCGCGTCTTTAAGTTCAGGCAGTCCGGCAGCTGGGGTGTAGCGGTGGTTTTTGGGGTCCCTGACAGCGACAACCGCTGCTTCAACTATGTGCGCGGGGGTTGGAAAATCTGGCTCACCAGCAGCATACGAGATGATGTCTTTGCCCTCGGCCTTGAGGGCTTTAGCCTTGGCGTCAACCTTGAGTGTTGCGCTCTCGGCAATGGCTGCAATTCGTGATGAGATGCGAGTTTCGGACATGTGGCAAGAATACCCCCAGATTCAAGCTAAATGCCCGTTGCAAGATGAGCGATAAGCCCCTAAACTTCTCAGAGTTGACATCTGCCGAAAACTAATCTGGCGAAAACTCACTAAATAGATTTTCAAT
>CAYTOH010000034.1:0-8497 GCA_964439375.1 uncultured Aquiluna sp. | reverse complement strand
GCGGCATGCAAAAGCTTGTAAGTGACATGAACAAGCGCTATAGAGAACATGCTGCGCTGTGGGAACTTGACCACGAACCAGCCGGTTTCCAGTGGATTGATGGCGGCAATGCGGATCAGAATCTCCTCAGTTACCTGCGCATTGATGCACAAGGCGAGGCAATCGTAGTGATTGTGAATTTTGCGGGGCACCCGTATGAGAATTTCAGAATCGGACTTCCAAAAGCTGGCAACTGGCGAGAGATACTCAACACGGACGCCGAGATTTACGGTGGCAGCGGTGTTGGGAATCACGGGTCTGTGACAGCCGAATCGATTCCAAGTCACGGCCGCGAATACTCGGCCGAACTCAGCATCCCACCCCTAGGTTCGGTCTGGCTAAAGCTCTAAAACATTAGTGATGCCAGTTTGCGTCGCGCTTCCAGAACCTCAGGTTCGCTATCGCCTACAAGAGTGAAGAGCTCCAAGAGCCTGGCCTTTATGGCATCCCTAGCGTCAAAGTCGGTAGCAAAAGCATCCAAAAGCGCAGTGAATGCGGCTCGGGTGTTGCCCGCAACCAACAACTGATCAACGGTGGCAAAAAGATCACCCTCACTAGCCCGAGCGGCAAGCCGAATCATCAGAGAAACCTGGGCAAGACCTGCCTTGGCATCTTGATCGTTTGGATACTCAACCAGGATTTTCTCATATTGCGCTTTAGCTCCGAGGAGATCACCTCGGTCGATCGCATCATAAGCGGCCTGGTGCTCAGGGCTCAATGTCGGCTGGGCTGCCACCTCTCCAAGTGAGGCTCTCCCAGTGATGCCGTTTTGTTGAGCAGCCTGCAAAACCTGACCAAGAATCTCGGCAATCTGCTGAGGTTGCGCCTCCCCCATGAAAAGAGGTGCTGGCAGGCCTGCCAGAATTGCCAGTGCTGCAGGGGCTTGAGCCACGGCAACGGCCTGCGCTAACTGCGGATAAGATTCAATATCGACATCCAACCCAACAAACCTGCCCTCGCTGGCACCGATGAGCTGCTCTAGGACCGATCTAACGCGAGTTGAGGCTTCTGAGGAGTCAGATACCAGCATGATCACTGGAATCCGCTCTGATAGCTCCAGGTAGCGTCTGAGGGTAGTCTCATCGGCCTTTGCTAGCCAGGCTGCCACTATGTCAGAAGAAGGCGCCGCTGGCTTCTTAGCTAACGCCGATAGGTCATAGGCAGGGCCAAAGTTACTCATCGAGCTCCAATTGTCGTAGCGGTAAGCAGCTGCTGGTTGGCACCTAGTAATCGAACAGGTTGCTCGGAACCAGTTGCTGGAACGTGAAACAGAAGCATGGCCCCATACCTGGTTTCAATGCCCGTGGCACTGCCTCCTGTTCCAAGCAACAGCGCCTCATCGCCGGTGATAGCAACCGCGTCACCAGGGGAACGAGGAATGATTGTGTAGGTATCGACCATGTACAGCGCTACGAGAGCACCGCCGTCAGCGGTGGCTAACAAAACGATGTCATTATCCCCAAGGCGGTGACCGAAGGTAAGGTTCGCATTGCTCAGGGTCTCAGAGAGGTTTTGTTGAAAAACTGTGAGGTCGGCAATGTACTTGTTTTCCGGGTCAATCAGTTGAGACCAAGCATTGTCCCCAGGGTTATTGATCATGTCGCCAACTGCTTCGGGCAGCTTGGTCGGATCAAAGGATAAGAACTTACTGTCCACCTTTACGGTATTTGCGCCAACTTCTTCAGCCGCGACCTCTGGGAAGGTGGTACCCGGCAACAGGGCGGTGTAGTTCTGGAGTTGATAGTTCTCTCGAGGGCCCGTCTGAGTGAGCACCAGTAGCTGGAGAGACTCTTCCCCGGTCACCACCATCACCGACCGTGGCCAGGTATCTGTAGCACTTGGTAGGAACAGTTGAATTGGTCCGGCTAAAAGCGGTGCTGGGCCATCATCCTCAGCTTCTGTTCGGCGGGCTAGATTGTAGGCAGCGCGGCGCATAGCTAGAGCCGCTCCGGTGACACGCACCTCAATGCCCTCTCGATCTAGCTCTGCATCGGCCTCATGCACGACCCTTATGACATCCACAAGAATTCGCTCGAGCTGCTCTTTGCTCATAACCGGAGTCAAAATATCTGCTGCTGGTGAGGGGCTTGGGCTCAAAAGTGGCGACTCATACTGGGCCGTGCAGCCGGCGAGGCTTGCGGCAACCAGGGAGAGAGCAATAAAGCTCATGCCCCTGCGAGCTTTTCTTCGTGGTCGCGGTTTTGGTATCAAATCAGTAAAAACGTTTTTGGGTCTCGGCGCTTTTGGCCCGCGGTAGTTTCTGCCAATTGAGGTGCGTTTTTTGTTTAGCCACCAGTCAATCAAAATCCCAATCGAGGCGGCAAACATCAGAATCAGCCCTATTGGTGGTAGTGGGCTAAATGGCAGAGGCTGTGGAGGAAGAGTCCATTTGATTTCCACCCCGCTAGGCGCTAATTCCTCACCGTCACTCGCGACAATCACTGAAGTTTCATTGCCCGCAGGCACCAGAATCATGGCTCGCTCAGCGCCGACCTTGAAATCTCGCCAGATGTCTTGACCTACAGGGTCAACACCTGACCCCTCGCCCGCCCGATCAATTTGGAGGAGGGAAGCTTTTTCGGCATCCTGGTCCACCAAGAGTCGAAGTTCCTGGTGGGGAGTGTCCCCAAGCCAAGCCGTTGCATCTGACTCCCTTGCCGTTGCGAGAAAAACCTGTCCCTCGCCCGTTGCAATCACCTCGACCTTGCCTGGGTATGAAGTCAAGGTACGGTTGGGAATCATCACAAAACTTTGGTTGGGAGCGGCTTCAACCCCAAGGCGGATCGTTTCGAGTGGGCTGTTTCTTACCTGATCCACAATGCCGATCGCAGTTACGCTCAGGCCCACCACAAACGTGATGATCCAAATCAATAACCGCTTCAAGTTGCTCTCCATAGAGTGTGTTAGCCCGAGAAGTTTACCTGCAGCAGCCCTTGAGGGCCTTAGGCATCGGTTTGATAGCGAGCGAAGCGATGCAATTCGCACAATCCTGCAAAAAAGTGCGTAGCGTTAGTGAGGTAGTAAGGAGTTTCGATGGAGCAGCGCACGCGAGTCAGTAACGCATTCCAGCTTGGGTTGACAGGAACCTTGGGGGTTTTGCTTGCTTTGGTGATTGGTCTGGCGATTGCCCAGACTGCAACAATCCTGACTTACGTCGGGATAGCGCTGTTCGCAGCCCTTGGGCTGGAGCCAATAGTGCGCGCGCTTGTCAACAAAAAACTACCTAGACCAGCAGCGGTCTCAATAGTTGTCGCAGGCTTCTTGGGCGGGGTCGCTCTGCTGCTTTGGACGGTTATCCCGGCGGTAGTAAACGAGGCTGCGAATCTAATCGAGAGACTTCCGGTGATTGTCGATGATGTGATCACCAGCGAGTTCATTGTCGGCTGGGACAGAGAACTAGACGGCGCAATCTCAGACGCAACAGCAAACTTGCTGAGGTACTTGGCAGACTCGGCGAACTGGCCAACCCTTGCTGGCGGAGTTCTTCAAGTTGGCTTTGGAGTTCTCGGTGGTCTTGTCGGGCTCATCATCGTGATAATTCTCTCTGTCTACTTCATGGCCTCCCTCGGAGGCATGAAGGACTACGTGGCAAGACTTATCCCCGCCTCAAAACGCGTTCGCTTCAGGGAGCTGACTGATCAGGTCACCTACTCGGTTGGACGCTGGGTTATCGGGCAGGTTTCGGTTGCGCTGCTTCACGCAATTGTGCTCTTTGCCTATCTGACAATAATTGGGGCACCATTTGCCCCGCTTCTAGCAGCAATCGCATTCTTTGTGGCCGTGGTGCCCCTGATCGGATCCGTAACCTCGGGCGTAATCAGCACGTTGGTGCTTTTGTTTATCGATCCGTCTCTTGCGCTCGCGGTTGCCATCTACTATCTGATTTACCTCCAACTTGAGGCATACATCATTAGCCCGAGGATTATGAAGAAGGCGGTTTCAGTTCCAGCATCGCTGGTAGTTATCGCCGCCCTAATGGGCGGAACACTCCTTGGCATCCTTGGTGCCGTTATCGCGATCCCATTGGCAGCTTCAATCCTGTTGATTGTGCGAGAGGTCTGGATGCCACGTCAGCAGCTTCGCTAGTAGCTAGTTGGCAAAGCTCCGCAGCCTGGGAGAATAATCTGGGCTATCTGATTCAATACTCGCCTGGTTGCATTCTCGCCAACCCAAAGGTGCTTTTCCCCATCGAAAGCGTAAACAACCGCCTGTGGCACTCGGCTAAATCGCAGAGCCGCTTCGTCTGGCTTTAGATAATCATCGAGCTCTGGAACCAAAACGTGTAGCGGCTTAGCAAAACCAACCCAGCGATCTAGGTCTTGGTCAGTGGCCCTATGCAGTGGCGGCGAGAGCAGAATCGCGCCCGAAACATCGTGATCTGGACCATATTTGATAGCCAGCTCGGTTCCAAATGACCAGCCCACAAGCCAAATGTTCTCAAGTCCCCTGCTCTTGCAAAACTCCACGGCGGCTTTGACATCAAACTCCTCAAGAACCCCGCCATCGAAGCTTCCGGTTGACTTGCCTCTGGGAGACTCAGTTCCTCTTGTATTGAACCGTAGAACCCCAACCCCGAGAAGCTCGGGCAATCTGTTCGCAGCCTTGCGGTAGATATGTGAATCCATAAATCCCCCATGGGTTGGGAGTGGATGAAGGGTCACCAAAGTTGCAATCGGCTTGATTCCCACAGGTAATGCAAGCTCTCCAACTAGAATTTGACCATCCTGGGTGTGTAGCTCAATCTCCTCGCGAATGGCGGGGAGCTGGGTGCTTGCTCTTATCTCTTCCATTAGGTGAGCATTCCGTCGAAAAGCTTCCAACAGTGGTTGTGGAAGTGCCTTCTGGTTTGAACCCCTCGATGCAGATCCCAGGCCACGGTGTGAGTGAGTCCAGGCTCAATGGTTATCGTGCAGACCGGGCAGATCCAAACCTTGCCCTCTTCAGCTCCTCGGCCAATGCTCTGCTGAACCTGATACTCATTACCGCGCTTGATTTCAGTGTTTGGAAGGGAGAGTCGAACTCGGTTTAGATCAAGTTCTTCAATTTTGACCTGAGGAGCTCTTCGCTTCTTGCCACGGGCCATTTACTAATACCAGTTGTGCTTATCGGAGTGGGCGAGCGCAGAGCAAGGTTTGCCGTAACGACCATCGATGTAACCAAGGCCCCAGCGAATTTGAGTCTCAGGGTTGGTTCGCCAGTCGGGCCCAGCAGAGGCCATTTTGCTTGCAGGTAGGGACTGCGGGATGCCGTAAGCGCCGCTTGAGCGATTTTCTGCATTCCAGCGCCAGTTACTCTCGCGCTCCCATAGCTTCACTAGGCACGAATACTGGTTGTAATCCCAACCCTTAGCCAGCACCTGCTCTAGGGCGAAACCCTTGGCGGTCTCTGGTGCCGGGTAAGGAGCAGAACCGACAAAGAGCTCAAGCAAACCTGGGCCATTAACTAGCTTGAAGCCGCCGCGCTCGAACTGACCATCACCCTCAACGGCAACTATCTCCAGTTCTTGAAACTCAGCAATTGGCTCATCGAAGACCTGCATGGTTTGAGCGGAAGCAATAGTTCCTGAGTATGGGTCGACCGCTGTCACCATCACACGTGATGATACGAAGAAGACACCGAGAAACGGTGCTGCGACCGCTTTCTTGCGGCGCTTCGAACTGTGTTTACCCAAAGGCTCCCTAACGACAGTCTCCTAGCCTAAACGCAAAGACCTTGTTTGGGCAATTAGCCAAGGGCTCGCTGGCAGTGCCAGGCCTTGATCACGAGAGTCAAAAACTCGTCTACCTCGGTGCGGTCAAAGCCAGATCTCGACCTACCAAAAGCAACCGTTCTGAGCAAAATGGGATCGATTTCAGAAACCATTCCGCGCTTGAGTTCAATCTTTTTCAAAATTGCTATGACCTGACGCTTTTTGTAGCCGCCCGCAGCTTTTGAAAAGGCTTTGCGTCGCTTCGCTTCGGTTACTTTTCTAATCTGCCTTAGCGCTTTTGAGAGCTCGGCTGCGATCTCGTCCCGACCACCGCGCCTCACCTTTCCGGCTATCTCGCGCTCGAGGAAGGTTTCAGCAAAGCGGGCAATCGCCGAGTCAACCGCAGGAATCTGGTAGCCACCGGGGACTAAATCAAACTTCACGACACTTAGGGTTGATGATGTTACAAGCTTTAGACCGGGGTTATCAAACTGGCGCTGCAGCCTTGAAACTAGCGCATCAACCTGTTCCGGGTCATAGCCCGGAATCTTCGCCGATGTTCTAGAAAAATCCATAACTAGAACAATACGTGGCTCAGTAGGTAAGCCACAAAAGCTGATGGCAAAAGGGAATCTAACCTGTCCATAAGCCCTCCATGGCCCGGAAGCACATCCCCCATGTCCTTCACTTCAAGATCGCGCTTAATCAGTGACTCAGATAGGTCTCCCATAACTGAACTCACCAGCAGCGCCGCACCAAACAAAAGCCCAAACCACACACTTGCCCCAACCAAAAGCGCGGTTACGACACCCCCGAACATAGCGCCGAGAATTGAAGCAAGCAGCCCCTCCCAGGTTTTCTTTGGGCTAATTTCGGGTGAAAGTTTGGTTCTTCCCCACACCCTTCCGATCAGGTAACCGAACGAGTCAATGGCAACAACCGTAAGCACAAGACCAAAGACCCATGCAGTACCATTGGGTCGATTGATCAGCAAAACCGAGAAGCTAAGCAGCAGTGGCACATAGATCATGGTGAAAGCGCTGGCACCGAAATCTCTGAGGCTTGCCTTTATCCCCTGCGAGGTCTTGGCGAAAATCAAAAAAAGCCAACGCCAACCAACCATCAGACCAATGGCAATCCACAGGGTCAGCCATTGTCCAGTTGCCCCAAAAAAATAGGTAAAGAAGGGCATGGCAAAAGCGGCAAGAGTGGCTGGGATTCGAGGAACATGCCATCCGGCGCTTCGCATGGCAGTTGCTAATTCGCGTGTAGCCCCCGCGACCGCAACTGCAACGAGTAGAACAAATAGAAGCGGATTAATTAGAGAAAAGAGGAAAATTCCGCCAAGACTAAACCCGACCACCAACCTGGTGGTGAGGGTTTTGGACTTGGCCTCTTCCAACTAAACCTCGAGCAGCTCTGCTTCTTTGTTCTTTAGTGCTTCGTCAATCTTGTCGATATGAGCTTTTGTGATGACTTCGAGCTCCTTTTCGGCACGCTCTACTTCGTCCTCACCAGCCCCGCCATCTTTCTTTAGGGCTTCTAGGTCTTCCTTGGCCTTGCGGCGAATGTTGCGAATTGAGACACGACCGTGCTCCGCCTTGTCCCTAGTGAGCTTGACGTACTCTTTGCGGCGCTCCTCTGTGAGCTCTGGAAGGTTGATTCGAATCACGCTTCCATCATTGTTGGGCGATGTTCCCAGGTTTGGCATGGCCGCGAGCGCTTTCTCAATAGCTTGAAGCGCACTCTTGTCATAAGGGGTAATAAGAATCGAACGGGCTTCAGGGTTCTGAATGCCGCCAAGCTGCCCAAGAGGAGTTGGGGTGCCGTAGTAGTCGACCATAACCTTTTGGAACATGGCAGGGTTTGCCCTGCCAGTTCGAACCGAGGCAAAGTCCTCCTTGGTGGCTTCAACGCCCTTGTCCATCTTGTCTTTGCACTCGCTAAGAATGTCGCTAATCATGATCTTCCTATTCCTATCCTCTAAGCCCTCACTGCAGTGCCAACGGGCTCACCCAGCAGCGCTGCAGAAATCTGTTCCATGCCAAAAACTCGCATTGGCATCTTGTTGTCCATGCAAAGTGAGAATGCCGTTGCGTCTACGACCTTCAAGCCTTTGACCAGTGCTTCTTGATAGCTCAGCTCAGTTAGCTTCTGGGCGCTCGGGTCTTTGCGAGGATCCGCTGAATAAACCCCGTCGACACCGTTTTTGGCAACTAAAACCTCATCGGCGTGTACTTCGAGAGCACGCTGTGCAGCGACAGTGTCGGTCGAGAAGTAAGGCAAGCCAGCACCAGCTCCAAAAATCACAATGCGGCCTTTTTCCATGTGTCGAATTGCGCGCAATGGGAGGTAAGGTTCTGCGACTTGAGCCATTGTGATGGCGCTCTGGACGCGAACATCTCCACCGGCTTGCTCAATAAAGTCTTGTAGAGCGAGAGCGTTCATGACTGTGCCCAACATGCCCATGTAGTCAGCTCGGGCTCGATCCATACCCCGGTTTGAAAGTTCTGCACCGCGGAAGAAATTGCCGCCACCGACCACGATCGCGATTTCAACCTGGTGGGCAACAGCCTGAATGTCCTTGGCAATTGCTGAGACGACATCCGGATTCACTCCGAGGGATCCGGCTCCAAACGCTTCACCGGAGAGTTTTAGTAATACTCTGCGCTTTTTTTCCATAGCGTCTTCCTCCACTCACCAAAGCCTTAGGGAGTCTTGACAATCCTAGGGCGAGAAAGCGAAACGGGCCCGGTCTTTCGACCGAGC